>NZ_JBXWMF010000028.1:0-64333 GCF_059609725.1 Ruegeria sp. YTSC199 | reverse complement strand
ACGATGGGGAAGAACAATCTCTCAAATCACCCCCTCACTCATAACAACACCAATCAACGCCGCAGCAAATTAACGGCATAGACCGCCGTTTTTCAGCGGCGTGTGCCTGCAGTGGCTTGCGGTGTGCCCCACTTGTCTTATCATCCTGCGGACCGTCACCGGGCTGCTGGTGACGTCACTTCAATTCACGCAGTTTCTGCCGGGACTGTCCCATCGGTAACGCAAAAAGTATGGAGAAATCATGTCGGGTCATGGCTATGAATCGGGTCGTCTGAACCTGCCCTTTGTCGGCATCGCGACCTTTGGCAAGAAGCCCTATGTCGAGAACTGGGACAAAATTGATGCCGATGTCGCCATCCTTGGCGCTCCGTTTGATTTCGGATGCCAGTACCGTTCGGGCGCCCGGTTCGGACCACGTGCCGTGCGCGAGGCCTCAACCCTGTTCAGCTTTGGCCACGCCGGAGCCTATGACCACGAGGACGACGCCACCTATCTGGGCGGCGATGTGCGGATCGTTGATCTGGGCGACGCCGATATCGTTCACACCAAGACCCGGGAAAGTCACACCAATATCGAATACGGGGTGAAAAAGATCCTGGACGCCGGTGCTCTGCCGGTGACAATCGGAGGCGATCACTCGGTCAACATTCCCTGCATCCGTGCTTTTGCCGATGATTGCGAAAAGAACGGCCCCATTCACGTGGTCCAGATCGACGCGCATCTGGATTTCGTGGACGAGCGCCATGGCATCACCGAAGGTCACGGCAACCCGATGCGGCGGGCGATCGAAAAGGATTATGTCTCGGGGATGACGCAGCTGGGCATCCGCAACGTGTCCTCGACCGCCAAGGAAGGCTATGAAGATGCCCGCGCCCGGGGCTCGGATATCCTGTCAGTCCGGCAGGTGCGTAAACTGGGACCGGATGGTGTTCTGGACCGCATCCCCGAAGGTGCACGCTATTATGTCACCATCGATATCGATGCGTTCTGCCCCTCCATCGCGCCGGGAACCGGAACGCCCAGCCATGGCGGGTTTCTGTACTATGACGTGTTGGAGATCCTTCAGGGGTTGAGCAAGCGCGGCAATGTGGTCGGCATCGACTTGGTCGAAGTTGCCCCGGCTTATGATCAGACGGAAAGCACGCAAATTCTGGCGGCGCAGGTCCTGCTGAACTTCCTTGGCTTCATCTTCCACAACCGAAAGTAAGGACTAACCCAGATACGCGCGCAGGCTGGGTGGCGGGTTGTCGAACAACTGCGCTGTCGCCGCAGGCGGGTGCGCCCGTTCGTCGGCCACAAGCACGGTCTGGTCGGCAATGCGGCGGGCGTCCCGCGGATCATGGCTGACCATCAGCAGGGTTGTTCCGGTCTCGGCCAGCAACCCCTCAACAAGGTCCAGCATTTCGACCTTTAGCGCCGGCCCCAGCGCCGCAAAAGGTTCGTCCAGCAACAGGATTTCCCGCCGTTGCACCAAAACCCGGGCCAAAGCGACCCGGCTTTGTTGCCCACCCGACAGCTCGGCCGGTTTGCGTCCTTCAAGCCCGGGCAGCACCACGCGGGCCAACGCGGTCTGGACCTGCGATTGTTCCTCTGCCGATAGGCGTCCGTTGGGACGCAGGCCCAGGGCAACGTTCTGCTCGACCGTCAGATGCGGAAACAGATTGCCATCCTGAAACAGCATCGCCAATGGCCGTTTTCCCGGTGCAAGATCAGAAATGCGCTGACCCTGCCACAGGATTTGCCCCTGTTTGAGCGCGCGAAACCCGGCGAGTGCCTCAAGCAACGTTGACTTGCCTGCCCCGGACGGGCCGACAATGGCGACACTGGCCCCGGCCTCGACCTCGAAGTCGGCCTGCAAGGCGAAACCGCCATTCTCAATGATGCAACCGTCAAGTTTCAGCATGTAATCGCCCTCCGCGATCCAATAGCCAGAACGCCCCCATCGACAGCAGCAAAAGCAAAAGCGCCGCCCCGGCCGCCGCCTGCATCTGATAGGCCCCCATCAGCCGGTAAATCTGCAGAGGCAAAGTCGCAATCTGCGGATCAGCGAACAGTGCGATGACACCGAGATCCCCCATGGACAGAGCAGCGGCAAGGCCTGCGGCAAAGCGGATTTGTGGCTGCATTCGGGGCAGAAGAACTCGGGTAAAGAAGGCCTTTTTGTTCATGTCCAGCGACAGTGCCAAACGCCCGTGGCGGTTGACTACATCCCGCGCTGCGGGCACCAGAATGCGCAACGCGAACGGCAGCGCCATGACCGCGTTCACCAGCGCCGTCACCGGCAACGCCAGTGTGGTCGGGTTGGCCACCGGGCGGATCAGGATGAACAGGCCTGTGCCGATCACCAAAGGCGACGCCGCCAGCCCCAGAACACCGCTGAGTTCTACGATCCCGTACCGCCCGGTTGCTACGGCCATGGCCATGGGCAGCGCCAACATCAACAGAACAGCCGTACTGGCCGCCGCCACCAAGACCGAGGTCAGCGCGGCACGGAACACAAGTGACGGCATCTCGAACACCCCCGAAATCCCCGAAATCACCACCGCCGCCAAGGGAAGCAGCAGAAACGCCGCTGCCGCGACAATCCAGAACGCATCAAACACCGGCGCACCGCCATCCCAGCGGCGGATGGCCCGGTCCAGCCCGACCCCGAACCCGTCTCCGCGCGAGAACTTTAGGGCCGCCAGTGCAGCCGCTGCGGTCAACGCCAGCTGCAAGGCGGACAATAGCGCCGCCCGGCCAAGGTCGAAATCATAGGTAAAAGACTGATAGATCGCGAGCTCAATCGTTGTTGCCCGCGGCCCCCCGCCCAATGTTAGCGCTACGGCAAAGCTGGTCAGGCAAATGGCAAAGATAACCGCCAGAACGCCCGGCAGAATGCGCCGCAGCATCGGCAACTCGATCAGGCGGAAGATCGCCTTCCCGTCACAGCCAAGCTGCGCGGCCAATCTGAAGCGTTCGGCGGGGATTTCCTGCCAAGCCTGCAGGATCAGCCGCGTGGCCAGCGGCAAGTTGAAAAAGACATGTGCCAGCACGACGCCATGCAACCCGTAAATCCGCATTGGCGGCAGGCCAAAAAGCCCCAAAATGTCCGACAGCCAGCCCGCGCGGCCAAAGACCTGCAACAGCCCGAGGATCGCCACGATGACGGGCAAAATAAACGGCGCCCCTAACAGTGCAATCAACACCCGCCGCCCCAAAAATCGCCGCCGGGCCAGTGCCCGCGCCACCGGAACCGCCAATGCCGCGCTGAACAGGGCCGACAACACCGCCTGCACAAGCGTGAACCGCAGCGCGGACCAATCCGCAGGGCCGAATCCACCCGCTGCATCGGCCCGCAAGGCAACGGCGGCAAGTGTCCCCAAGATCAGCGCGGCAACCAAAGCCGCCGCGCCAACGCCCAGCCACGGGCTTACTGGCTGAGCGCGCTGAGCCATTCCGCAAGCGCCTGATCCCGCACCACCGCAGCCTCATCCGGAGAAAACAGCAGGGATTTGTCCGGCTGAATCAACGTGTCGAACCCCTCGGGCAGACCGGCTGCCGGAGTAACCGCCGGGTACATCCAGTTGGTGGTCGGAATGATCTGCTGGAACGCGTCCGAGACCATGAAGTTCAGAAATTGATCCGCCAGCTCAGGCTGATCGGTTCCGGCCAGCTTGGCCGCAACTTCGACCTGCATGTAGTGACCTTCGTCAAAAGCAGCCGCCGCTTTGCTGGCGTCTTCCTCGGCGATCAGGTGATAGGCGGGCGAAGTCGTGTAGCTGAGGACCATGTCTGCCTCACCTTCAAGAAACAGCCCATAAGCCTCGGACCAGCCCTTGGTCACGGTGACGATATTGTCCGACAGAGCGGCCCAGATGTCTGCCGCCTCATCGCCATAAGCCGCCTGGACCCACAACAACAACCCCAGACCGGGGGTAGAAGAGCGTGGGTCTTGGATGATGATCTTGGTATCGCCCTCGGCCAGTTCGCGGAAATTCGCAGGCGCCGCAGCATCCGCGTTATGGACAAAGGCGAAATAGCCCCAGTCATAGGGCGCGAACACGTCATCCGTCCATTCGATCGGCAGCGCATATTCGGCACTGACTGCGCTTGGGGCAAACAGGCCGGTTTCCTTGGCTGCGGTGATCAGGTTGGTGTCCAGCCCCAGCACCACGTCCGCGTCCGAGTTCTCACCCTCAAGCCGGATACGCGACAGAAGCGCCGCGCCATCTTCGACGCCGACAAGGTTCAGATCACAGTCACAGACCGCCTCAAACGCCTCTTTCACCTGCGGGCCCGGGCCCCAGTCCGAGACAAAGCTGTCATAGGTATACACGGTCAACTGAGGTTTATCGGCCGCAACGGCCGTAGTCGCACTCAGAAGTCCCGCAGCAATCATCAGATGTTTCATGTCATCCTCCATTGCGGCGAGAGGGCAAGGATGGATGAATCCGTCACCTTTCCCTCCGCCGGTTCTAGCCGGTTCAGGTTCAACGGGTTCGCCAACGGCATCTCAGCGTGGCAGGCCACGCACCCCGAGGTGAGGCTCTGACTAGGCGGGAACCGACCAAAAGACAACCCGTTTCGCAGGCTGCCCATTGGTCGGGTTCGACTTATTCCGCCGCAATGGCCGGATCAGACGCAACACTGATCGGCGCCCAGTTCAGACCCCCGGTATAGCGCCACGCCAGCTTGCCCTGGTCGTCCATGGCGATCAGATGCAGCCAGCGGTTGTCGAACAGCGCGCGCACCTGCGGGTGCCGGTCAAGAATGTCCGACATCGCCTCGGGCGGAGCTTCGATGACCACCGACAGGCGCAGCGGATCATGTTGATAGCTTTCGCCGTCATGGATCGATTGCCACGGCAAGCCCGGACGGGGGGCACCGTTATTGCCCTCAAGCACACCGATACCACCGACCACATTGTGCAGCAGCTTGTTGCCACCACCGAACAGGGCGGGCGCCACGGTCGAGCCATAATATTGCAGGCTGATCCAGCTGACGACCACCACCGGGGCGGTCATGATCAGTTCCAGCACACCAAAGCTGTCATCCTTGCGCCAATCGTAGTTGTGCAGGAAGGCCTGCCCCGCCAAATCCGCCCCATCCGTGCGTTGGCGCGGGGCTGCGACAAAGGTCCGGCACCCGGCCAGTCCCCATTCGGGGCGGGTCTCAGCCCAGTCCTGTGCACGGCGCTGAATATCTGTTGCGTAGTTGGCGCGCGGCAGACGTGCCGCGCGTTCGGCCCGGGTAAGCTGCCCGGCCGCATCCAGCCAGGTTTTCACCTGCGCCAGATCAACGGTCCCGTCGCCCGGCGGCAAGTCCTTTTCATACAGGCCGACCCGATCGGTTGTGGTCGAGTGCATTGCTGCGACAAACAGGGTGTCGGCTGGGATGTCGATCCCCTGCCCCACCAACCCCGAACGGACCTGCGCATCGTTCAGCAGCCCGGCCAATAGCCGCGCGTTCACGTCGCCCGCATGACCTCCGCATGCGCCACAGTGCAGCGCACTTTCATGTGGGTTGTTGGTCACCTCGGCCCCGTGCCCGACCAGCAGAACGATCCTTGCGAAATTGTCGGTCAGAGACATCGCCGTCAGAACCGTCTTTGCCATGCCTATGCGGGTACCCAAATCGATGTTCGGGTCCAGTTGCGGTGCCGGGTCAACCTTAGACTTTCCGGCAACCCCCAATGCGTCGCGCATCAGCTTCCCGGTATACAAGGGCCCGGTCGCCTCGACAAAAGCAAACGAGGATACAGCCGCCAGCTTGAACCGGCCCCAGGCCCGCTTGGCCCGTGCCGAGTAACGACGGGCCAAGTCCGCACCCGCCGGTTCTCTGGCCTGAGAGCACACGGACGGCTGTAACAATACTGGGCCATGGACCTCGGTGACATCCGACCCCGCCGCCTTATGCGCACTGGCAAGGCCAAAAAACCCTGCAAAGCCAAGCGTTTCGATCCCGGTATCCTGCGCCTCAAGCGCGCGGCGGAACACCTCAGACCGGACGTCGATGCAGAACGCGGCCTGAACCTGCGCCCGACCGTCGGCTTTGCGCCCGGTGCCCGACTGCAGCCTTTCGGCCAATGCGCGCTGTTGTGCCCGTTCGGCGGCCTCCTGCAGGACCGCGTCGATGACTAAATCCGTGGTCGGCGTCACCGGTGCCGCATGTGCGGCCACATTCTCTGCCCACCGCTCGGCGATCTGATCTTCGTAAAGCGCGAACAGCGCCTCATCGAACACCATCCGCACGGCCAACAGCTCGGTCACGGTATTGTCCTGTTCGCCCTTCAGCTCAGCCTCCCACTGCAAGTAGCGCGCGTATTGCGCCCATCCGCCCAAGGTAGTCAGCCAGCGATGATAGGCGGTAGCGGCTGCCTCGGTGCTGAGGCCCAGCCGTTCGGACGACCGGCCAATTGCCCGCCAATGCGACCGGTTGGTACCTGCAACGAAAGCGCCGAACCCGGTCAGACCCTGAATTTCCGGCGTCAGATCGCGAGAGGCAAACTCGCGCCAGGCGCTGAAAGCCCCTCCGGTCCGGGCCTGTTGCCACAAAGCCTGCCCCTGATCGAAATGGCTGGCCGCCCAGATGCCGATGCGATCCTCAATCAGGGCAGGCCAGTCCGTACCGGAAACCTCGGCCGCCAGTTCAGCCACAGTGGGTAAGGCTTCGGTATGCGGTGCCTCCGTTTTCAGCGAAATCATGACATCCTTAAGGCTTGGGACGTTGAACGGCCCCTCAATTGAGGCAAGCGCATCCAGAATGTCCGCCTCGGTCATCTCACCCGTACGCAGCTTTTCAGTCCAATGTGTCCGATCAGGTGTGATTCGGCTGCCCGCAACCCGCGCCAACCGCGCTGAGGTCACGGCAAGCGGTTCATCGCTCTGGCCCAGAAACGGGTTCACCGCGACATTCGAGGACAGAGGGAACAAGGGCGGGATCGCATAAGCGGCGGATTTGGCTTCGGCCACCAGTTCCAGCAGTGGCGCGGTATACGCTTCGAGCTTTGCAAACATCGGTTCAGTTCCTTTCAGGCTGCGGACCGTCTGGACCAACCGTCCAGAAACTTGTCGAAAATCGCGTTGGCATAAAGACCGTTTGACAGGTGAACCCTCAGGCCCGCCGCCGCCGGGTGCGCCGCCCATAGCGTGAAAGTCGCCTGCGCCACCGCAACGAACCCAAAACTCAGCAAGGCCAGCACGATCAGCGCCCATTCCAGCGGTCCCGGCGCGGGGGTGGCGGGCAAGGCTCCGGCGGTCACATGCTGCGCAGTGACCTGCAGCCCGAAGTAACTGACCGAGGTCACCAGCGCATAGACCGCCGTGCGCTGTGTCAGCTGACGCGGCGCGGCATCGGCAAAGCCCTGCGCCAGCAGGTAGGCCACGCCAAAGATCAGGATGACGCCAAGAGTAATGGCCTGAACCGACTTGCCGTCAAAGCCCAGCACCGTCCCGACCAGAGCATAGATCACGATCGCTGTCCCAAAAGCCCTTAGCACGTTACTTGCACTGGGCACCGCAATGGGTCCGGGGCGGTGAATGGCAGCAACGTTTTTCACCGCCTCACCCGAGCTGAGGAACGCATGCGCTTTGTACAGCGAATGCGCTACGATATGCAGCAGCGCCAGTGGAAACAGCGCAAGGCCACACTGCATAACCATGAATGCCATCTGCGCAATGGTGGACCAGGCCAGCGAGGTTTTGACCGCAGGTTGGGTCAGCATCACCAACCCACCAAACAGCGCGGTGAACCCACCCAACATCACCAGCAGGGCCATCACTCCGGGCGCCGCCAGCATGACATCGGCAAAGCGGATCAAGAGGAATCCACCCGCATTTATCACACCCGCATGCAGCAGGGCCGAAACCGGCGTCGGTGCCTCCATCACCTCGGTCAGCCAGCCATGCACAGGGAACTGGGCCGAGGCCAGAACTGCCGCGACTGCGATCAACAGCGCCGCCGTCGTGGTCAGCCAGTTGGACTGAACCGTCGTCAGGATCGTGTGGATATCGGTGGTTCCGGATGCCGCGATCAACAGAACCACGGCTAAGGCCAAGGCGCATTCACTCAGCCGTGCAACAAGTGCCTTCTTGTGTGCGGCGCGTTGAGCAGTTGCGCGGTCCGGGTAAAACAGCAGTAGCTTGTGCAGAACCAGACTGGTGGTGGTCCACGCAACCAACAACTGGATCAGGTTGCCCGACATAACCAACATCAGGACCGAGGCCAGCGCCAGGGCCATCCATTGGGTGAACATCCCCTGTCTTGCCTCGCCATCCATATAGGTCGCTGAATAGCGCAGGACGATCCAGCCAATGAAGCTGACCAGCACCAGCATCACCGCGCTAACCGCGTCCAGCCGGACTGACAGCCCCACGCCGAAAGCTCCGATCAGGGCTGAAGTGCCAGGGCCGTAGATCACCAATAAAATGGCGGCGGCGGAGGCGATCACAAAGGCGGCAAAGGCCGCGGCTTCGGCCAGTTTCGGTACTCGGCCAGGGCGCAGGCCCGGATGACGCCCGGCATAGAATGCAGCAGCGATCAAAATCAGCGGGCTGAGAAGCGGCAGATAGAGATACAACATGGTGACATGTCCCTGGATTATCCGTTTGGGACAATCTGTTAGGACAGATTCTGTGTCATTAAAAATTCATTGTTCTTACTTTTTCGTTCTATTATTTAGAACGATATGCCACTGAACTATCATCACCTGCGGTATTTCTGGGCCGTGGCCCATGACGGAAACCTGACCCGCACGGCCCAACGGCTGAACCTGTCGCAATCCGCCTTGTCGGTGCAAATCAAGCAATTGGAGGAACGGCTGGGCCACAATCTTTTCGAGCGTCGCGGTCGTCAATTGTACCTCACCGAGGCCGGACGCATCGCCCTGGACCACGCGGATGCGATTTTTTCGACAGGACAGGAACTTGTCGCCACTCTGACCGAGACGGTGCAAACCCGCAAAGCACTGCGCGTGGGGGCCTTGGCGACCCTGTCGCGCAACTTTCAGATCGGGTTTCTACGCCCCATCCTGTCGCGTCCGGATGTCGAGGTGATCCTGCGATCCGGAAGCCCGACCGAGTTGATGGAGGGGCTTGAGACGCTGAACCTCGATCTGGTTCTGATGAATCGTCTCCCACCGGATGACAGCCTTACCCCGTTTGAGACTCACCAGATCGCCGAACAGCCCGTCAGCATCGTCGGCACCCCTGACCGGCTGGACCCCAAAACACCGATCAAAGAACTTTTGAACACGCAACCTTTCATCCTGCCAACCACCGACAACAGTGTGCGCACCGCGTTTGATGCCATGGCCAGTCGTTTGTCGGAACGCCCGCAAGTCGCGGCCGAGGTTGATGACATGGCGATGATGCGACTATTGGCGCGCGAGAATATCGGGCTGGCCCTTGTGGCGCCCATCGTCGTAACGGACGAACTGAATTCAGGGCGGCTGGTCGAAGCGCAGGAACATCCGCGCATCAAGGAAGCCTTCTACGCCGTCACGCTGCGCCGCCGTTTTCCAAACCCATTGGTTCAGGACCTGCTGTCACACGATCCTGATCCCATGCTTTTGCCCTGACCGTTACGAGCGGCAGAAATCGAACTCTTATGCATAGTGACGGGCAACCAAAATGCTTTGGTTCAATCGCGCGCAGTTCGGGCGCTCCGGCGCTGTATCGGTCCTTGGCAAACGGGCAGCGCGTGTGGATCCGGCACCCGGACGGAGTGGCCAGCGGGTTGGGGATTTCGCCCCGAAGCGGGATCGGATCAAACCCCGCATCCGGGTCGGAGGTGGAGATCGCATACTGCAGAGCATGGATATAGGGGGTGTTTCGGCGCGATGAACAGCATTTCGGTCGGGGCGCATTCGGCGAGTTTCCCGAAATAGAACACCGCAACCCGGTGCGACATCTGCGCCACGATGCTCCGATCGGAAGTGACGAACAGGAACGAGACACCCATCTCGGCCTGGATCGACACATTCAAGACTGAAACGCTTTCGTCGCAGACCACGGATTTCGGTTTTGAGACCAGCGCGCGGGCGATGCAGTTCCGCTGGCGCTGACCACCCGAGACCGCATGCGGAAAGCAGCGCAGGTGTTCAAGGTTCAGCATGCAGCGCGCCGCGATCTCGCGCACGCGGGAATCGATCTGTTCTCCTTTATCTTGCCCGCGGCCACGAAAGGCTCGGTAATGATTTCGTACACGTTCATGCGCGGGTTCAACGAGTAATACGGATCCTGAAACACCAGTCTCAACTCGGGCAGGAACGCACGCAGCAGGTCACCGACCAGTGTAAGCACTTTGATGCCGTCGCCGCCCTCGCTGAAGGCCATGTTCATCTTGGACCGGACATTGCGCAGCTCGGACTCGTACGCATGCGCCAGATCGACGTCACCCTTTTTCTTGCGGTGAAAGATCACTTCGACATCGGTCGGATCGATCGCGCGCTGAATGGCGCGGCCGACGGTGGTCTTGCCCGAGCCGGACACGCCCACCAATCCCACGCTCTCTCCGCGTTTGACGTCCAAGCGCACCCCATCGACAGAGCGCAGCATCTGTACCTGTGTCTTGAACAGTTTGCGGGCATAGATCGGGCCGTGGACGGACAGGTCCTTGACCTCAGTCATCATATCGCTTTGGGGACCATGTCGCGCTCCGATCTTTGTCGCCGCGCGCCAGCAGCGCACAGTGAGGCTGGGCATCGGGGAAGTTTCAACAGGTTCTTTCGCATCGCAGATGCCGGAGGTGGCCAGTGTGCATCTAATGTGAAACGGGCAGCCGGTTCGTGGGGCTGGGAATATCACCCGTCACCGGTTTCAGCCGGTCATGCAGATGCTCGAAGCTGAGGATCACGTCCAGCAGACCTTGCGTTCAGGGGTGCTGCGGGTTGCGAACAACCTCGCGCGTGAGGCCGCGTTCTACGATGGTGCCCAGATACACCACCACCGCATCATCGGCGACCTGAGCGATCACACCCAGATCGTGCGTGATGAAGATCATGCCCATCCCCAACTCACGCTGCAATTCGCGCATCAGGTCGAGCACTTGCGAATGAGTGTTCGCGACCATCGCGCGATGTAGTGGCCGCGCTTGTCGGTATAGGTTGTCCGAATGCTTTCCTCCAACATCGCGGTGCCGGGCTGCAGTTGCATCAGGACTTTGGCCGAGATCGCATTGCCCGATCCGGATTCGTTGACCAAACTCAGAATGCGGCCCGCCTTAACCGCGAAGGTGACGCCTTGAACACGCGCGATCACGCCCTCATCCGTACGGAAGGAATTCGACAGGTTTTCGACGCTGAGCATCGTTGGGGTGTCAGTTTGCCTCTGAATAAGGGTAGGCGACATCTCACAACCCGTCACCGATCTCGGCAAAGGCCAGCACGGCAACAACCACGAACACCGCCGGGAATGTACAGCCACGGGGTCTGTTCGATGGCCCGCACCGATTGCGCCTGCCGCAACAGGACTCCCCTCGATACCGAGGGCGTTCACAGGCCGAGCTTAACGAAGGGCAGCGCTACATCCGACAGGATCATGTTGGGGAAACTGATCACCAGATCGACGATGATAACGCTGGCAGAGCTGGGCGGCATATGCTGGTCGATGATCCGGCTTGTAACTCCATCAGAAGACAGCGCTTTGGTAAAGATCCAGGCGGCTGCTGGACGGTTCATGCGTTCGCACTGCGATCACCGATGAATACTTCACTACCCACCTGTTGAGAGTGGCGTGGTCCACTTGTACGCCGCGTTCGGCATGATCTCTTCCAAACTCCGATACGACACTGTGTTCCGCAAACAGAAGTACAGAGCGCACAAAACTGCACCCTTCGGGAAATGGCAGCCTTTCAAAGAGACCATGCTGAAATCTGTGAAAGAAACACACACTGAGACCAAACGTCGGGACCTGCGCGCTCGTCAATCCAGACAATAAAGTTGGCGACGGATCCCGGCAAATTGGTGGTCCGGTTTCAGATGACCGAGTCACCAAGTCTGTGTCGCATGAGACCTAAGTCGCTCAGACCAAGGTACAATATCGAAACTTTGTTCTGCTTCCTATGTTTGGCCCAGCACCGGTCCGGTGCCTGAACCAATGAGGATTGAGGCCATGGGATTCGCTGCATTTCTTGGAACTCTTTTAAAGGGGAGGAATGACATGAACATTCAAAACGTACAGGTCAGCACTGCGCTGGACACCTCGCATCTTGGCGTCGAATTCCCGTTCAGAGCGCGATATGGCAACTTCATCAACGGTGAATTCGTTGAACCCAAATCGGGCCAGTATTTCGAAAACACCACACCGATCACCAACGAAGTGATCTGCGAAATCGCACGATCGAACGCTGATGACATTGAGGCCGCGCTTGACGCCGCCCACGCCGCGTTCCCGGCCTGGGGCAAGACCTCGACCACCGAACGCGCCAACATGCTGCTCAAGATTGCCGACATCATGGAGGCTAACACCCAGACCCTCGCAACCGCTGAAACTCTGGACAACGGCAAGCCGATCCGCGAGTCCATCGCCGCTGACCTGGCGCTGTGTGTCGATCACTGGCGTTACTTTGCCGGCTGCATCCGTGCCGAAGAAGGTCATGTCTCGGAAATCGACGGCGACACCTATGCTTACCACATCCCCGAACCGCTGGGCGTTGTTGGTCAGATTATCCCGTGGAACTTCCCGCTTCTGATGGCGGTCTGGAAACTGGCGCCAGCGCTGGCCGCCGGCAACTGCGTTGTTCTGAAGCCTGCCGAACAGACCCCGGCCTCGATCATGGTTCTGGCTGAACTGATCGCCGATATCCTTCCCGCCGGTGTTCTCAACATCGTCAACGGCTATGGCCTCGAAGCCGGGAAGCCACTGGCCTCTTCCAACCGCATCGCCAAGATCGCCTTCACCGGTGAAACCACCACCGGGCGCCTGATCATGCAATATGCGTCGCAGAACTTGATTCCGGTCACTCTGGAACTGGGCGGCAAATCCCCGAACATCTTCTTTGAAGACGTTATGGAAGCGGATGACGAATTCTTCGACAAATGTCTCGAAGGTTTCACCATGTTTGCCCTGAACCAAGGCGAAGTCTGCACTTGCCCCTCGCGCGCGTTGATCCAGGAATCGATCTACGACGATTTCATTGCCCGCGCTCTGGAGCGCGTAAAGGCGGTCAAGCAGGGCAACCCGCTGAGCATGGATACGATGATCGGTGCGCAGGCCTCGGTCGAGCAGAAGGAAAAGATCGCTTCCTACCTGCAACTGGGCAAGGATGAAGGCGCCGAACTGCTGACCGGCGGCAACGTCTCGACCCTGCCTGACGTCGAAGGTGGCAACTATATCGAACCTACCGTGTTCAGGGGCCACAACAAGATGCGCATCTTCCAGGAAGAAATCTTTGGCCCGGTTCTGTCGGTCACCACCTTCAAGGACGACGCCGAAGCGCTGGAAATCGCCAATGACACGCTCTACGGCCTCGGTGCCGGTGTCTGGACCCGCAACGGCAGCCGCGCGTTCCGGTTTGGCCGTGAAATTCAGGCCGGTCGTGTCTGGACCAACTGCTACCACGCCTATCCGGCCCACGCGGCCTTTGGCGGCTACAAGCAGTCGGGCATCGGTCGCGAGAACCACAAGATGATGCTGGATCACTACCGCCAGACCAAGAACCTTCTGGTCAGCTACAGCCCCAACGCGCTTGGTTTCTTCTAAACAAGCTACGAACAGGCCGTTCCCGCAGTGATACGGGGGCGGCTTTACTCTTTTGTTCGCGAAAGGCCACGTAATGACCGACACCATGACCGTCACCGCGACCGACGCTGCGTTGGAGCTTATTGCGGATCTCAAGAGCCGGTTCGGAGAACACCTGCTGTTTCACCAGTCGGGCGGATGCTGTGACGGTTCGGCCCCAATGTGTTTTCAGCAAGGCGACTACATAGTCGGGGACAACGATGTTCTGGTCGGTAAGATTGGTGATGTTCCATTCTACATGAACGCCGATCAATACGAACGCTGGAAACACACGAACCTGATCGTCGATGCGATTGAAGGGATCGGCGGCATGTTCTCGCTTGAAAATGGATCAGGGCGGCGCTTCCTGACGCGGTCGAATGTCTGTTTGCGCTAGGTGTACCGTGTTCGGCAGACGCGTGCGGACACAATGAAACGCCAAGCATTGAACGAGAGTAATCCATTGCTCTAACCCGCTGGCCGGAGCCGCGTAACAGGCATCCAAGCAGACTTATAACTCAGAGCCTGCCAACGCATCTTCCAGAAATCCGCGAAGTTCGCCCGGGTCAATCGGTTTGTAGAACAAAGCCACATCGAGCGTTTCGCAGATCCCCTGCAGATCGCGTGATCGGTTGGCGGTCACCAGACAGGCCGGCACCGGACCATGTACGGCGCGGATCGAGTTAATCGCATCGATACCGAGCGCCCCGTCATCCAGTTGATAATCGGCGATGATTACGTTCGGAGCAGTATCGACTTCGCGAAGTAGTTCTTGTGCCTCGTCCAGGTTTGCACAGGGCAACACGTCCAGCCCCCAATTGTCCAGGGTGATGGTCATGGCCGAGCGCAGTTCGGCGTCGTTTTCGATCAGCACAGCGATCTGGTGTTCCAGTGATTTGCCGCTTGAGGCGGGAATTTTAGCGGGCTGTTTGCTTGGGGTCGCCACGCTGAGCGGCAGTTCAACTTTAAAGCAGGTGCCGTGCCCTACATGCGAGGAAAGGTGCAGCGGGTGTTGCAGAAGGCGACAGGCGCGTTCGACAATGGCGAGACCAAGGCCCATGCCCTCGGTCGGATTGGCGGTAGCGTTCAGGCGGTGGAACTCATAAAACACTTTCTCCTGCTGATCCTCAGGGATGCCCGGGCCCGTGTCCCAGACTTCGACCCGGACCGAACCCGAACCTCGCCGCACACCGACCAACACCTTACCATGTTCCGTATAGCGAATTGCGTTCGATACAAGGTTCTGAAGGATGCGGCGCAGGTAGGATGCGTCGCTTTCCACCCACGCGTCACAGTTGACCAGTCGAAACTCCAACCCTTTTTTCCGGGCCAGCGGTTCCAATTCATCGTTCAGCTGGGTCAGCATATCCCGGAGGTTGATCGACGAGACGTCGACCGAAGCGAGGCCTGAGTCCAGTTTGGAAATATCCAGCAGGGCCGCGAGGATCTGCTCGACACTGACCAGCGCATTGCTGACTTTGGATACGCGTTCGCGGAGTTCGGATCGTTGCAGATCGCAATCGAGCGATGCCACGTATAGTTTTGCAGCTGAAAGTGGTTGCAGCAGGTCGTGGCTGGCCGCGGCGACAAAGCGCGATTTCGAAGCATTCGCCCGCTCGGCTTCGGACAAAGCGTCCTCAAGGTCCAAGGTACGTGTGGCCACGTGCTGTTCGAGGGTTTCGTTCGCTTGCCTGATCGCGCGGACAGCCGCCCGCTCCGCAGTGATGTCGGTAAAGCTGATTACGAATCCCTGATCGGGCATCTGTTGGGCAAAAACGGCGAGGACACGATCGGCGCCAATGCCGATTTCGAAAGACAGCGGAGCGCGCGTGGTCTTGCTCGCCACCCAGGCTTCGACATCGGTATCGTCGGTCGGGCCAAGGAATTTCAGATCGTCACGGATTTCGTGGTAGAACGATGAGAAATAGGTTCCAAGCTGCACGCGGTTTGCCGGTATCGCCAAAAGCTCACCGGCGCGGCGGTTCCAGCCAACAAGCTGCCTTTGGTCGTCAAAGATAAGAACACCCTGATTCAGATGCTCGAGCGTAGCCTTGATCAGCTTTGCCTGATCGTCCAGCAGGCGTTCGCGTTCCTGTAACTCGAGCCGCATCATTTCAGTGATGTCGGTCTGGATGATCACGGTGCCGCCATCCGGAGTGCGATGTTCGCTGACTTGCAGCCAACGGTTGTCGGCCATGCGAACGCTAAAGGCGGCGTGACTATTCTTGTGCTGGGCCAGACGGTAGGCCTCCCAGCCCTGCGGGGTTTCGCCATCGGGTAGCGACAGATAGGGGCTGTGGGCGATCAGGTGGACATAGTTTTCGAAATTCAGCCCCGGCTTGAGCAGATGATAAATATCCCGCATCTGCTTGCTGAACCGACTGTTGCACATGACCAGCGCATCGCTTGGATCGAATAGGGCGAACCCTTCTTTCAACGTCTCGATCGCATTGGCGAGGTTGGCACGGGCCGCTTCGGTTTCTGCGTTGGCATCAGCCAGTTTAGCGTTCGAGACGTTCAACAGATCCAACGCGTGCTCGAGTTCCTTGGTGCGCGAGCGCACTTCCTCTTCAAGCATCACGGCCCGCTGAAACTGGGTGTAGGCGGCACCTGAGGCTTCGGAACTCTGTTCGACCCGCCGCATCAGCGTCTCGGTGATTTTCAGCAGTTTTTCGTTCTGACGCTCGAGCGTGTCCCGGGGATCGATCAGTTCGCTGGTCATGGTTCAGCCATCCTCGGGCGGATAAATCGCGACACCGGTGAGCGTCTGATTCACATGCATCGAGTTGACCTGTTCGCCATAGGTGGAAAAGCCGACAACCCGGTTTTCCCCGAGCACCCGTGAGATGTCGGTTGTCATCTGTTTCTGTTGGGCTTCGAGGCGGCGCAGGATGCAATCGCAGGCCAGCACGATTTCCGGCTGTTTCTGGTCCGACAGGGCCGCCATTTCACGGGACAGATGCGTGACCATATTCTCGGCATCGGCCAGCGTGAGGACGACTCCCTCGTCAATGGCCGAGAAAAACACCAGATCGCCGTTTTCGGCCACCTGCTGGATCGCACGCACGTGGTGCTGATCACCGATTTGCACCACCACCGGATGGGCCGCAAAGGTAAAGGTCGTCAGTTGCTCGGGATCCTTGTCGAGCAGACGTGCGTATTCCCGCGCCGCCGGTTCGGCATTTATCTCGTGGACGATGCGCCGGGCCGGGTCGGCTCCGGTCACCACCATGCGTTTCTGGGCCGGGATGAGGTGGTCGGTCTTGAAGACGTGGATAGGGCAGCGGCTGCGAACCTGAATGAGAATGGCGGCGTTTGAATGCGCGCGCCCACCATGCAGTACATAAGTTTTTCCGAAATCAGTGCCGTCGCCTGCCGAACCGCCAAAAAAGGGGACCGGTCCGAGTCCGACGGACAGTTGCGACGTAAGCATATCTTCCTTGGTGGACAGTCCGTCGATTAACAGAAAGGTAAAATCCGAGATCCAGCCCGGCGTTTCCCGCGCCATATGGTTTCGGTTGCGGATCATGCGCTCGATCAGGTTCTGGGCGTCAAACCGATCGAGATCGTCGATCAGGATGGTCCGGGTGTGAAAGTGGGTTTGCGGAAACCCGACAGCCACGATCTGGCCATCCGTATAGCCTCTTTCGCCGATCTCTCCGGCCGTGGTGCAACCAACCACCTGTGCCGGCGCAAAAACCCGCTGGGCTTCGTCGATCAGGCGGGACACATCAGTTTCCGGGGACAAAAATAGTAAGACCAGGGACAAATCTCCGGGCCTGAGCGCCCTGGCCAGTTGCGCAACCGCATCCGGGGCCAGGCAATCGACTTGTCCAGACCGCACGATTTGTGCCGCCCCGGACAGACCATGAATATGGCCCATCTCATTTCCTCCCCTGAAAACCGCGGGCCAGATTAGCCGTGTGGTGTTTGGTCGTGCAAGACATTTGCAAAGCTGGTCTGCTTTGCGATCAGTACCGCCTGCGTGCGGCTCTGAACACCCAGTTTCCGCATGATCGCGGTGACATGCGCCTTGACCGTGGTTTCGGCAATCGACAGATCATAGGCGATCTGCTTGTTCAGCTTGCCTTCGCAGATCAGCTGCAGAATGCGGCCCTGCTGATTGGTCAGCGATGCCAACCGCTTCATTGCATCGTCTTTTTCGGCCGCGTCCGTTTCTTCGAGCAGCACGCAGTCGGACGGGATGAAGGTTTCCCCGCGCTTCAGTGTTTCCAGCGCCTGATAGAACACGTCTCGCTGGCTGTGCTTAGGGATGTACCCGGCGGCTCCGGCGTGAATTGCCGAGCTGATGATGCGATTGTCGGCCATCGACGATGCCACAAGGATCGGGCATTTGGTGGCGTTGCGCAGACGTAAAAGCCCATCAAGCCCGTTTACGTCCGGCAGGTTCAGGTCGAGCACGATCAGATCCGGTTCAATGCCACGCGAGATCATGTCAAGCGCCCCCTGAAGAGTCGGGGCGGTGTGCATGCTGGTGATCGACGACACAACCTGCAATGTCATCGACAGAGCATCGCAAAACAAGGGGTGATCGTCCACGATTAGGGCGGATTTGAAAGTGATCGCCTGTGCTGTGTCGGTGTTCGCGTGCATTTGAATCCAGATCAGATAGCGTTGCCTGCCATCATACCAAAGTAGCGGGTTAGCAGGATATACGCCTAAAGTCGTAGAACGACAAACGCGCACCTCGGGGGTGCGCGTTCTTGTTTGAATGTATCCGTACCGGATCAGTTGGCTGCAGCCAGTTCCTTGGGCAGCTTGAACGTCCAGACCATGCCACCCTGGTTCAAGTAGTTGACCTTCTTGGCCACTTCACCGCCCCAGAGAGGAACCGCGCCGCCCCATCCCGACACAATCGAGACATATTGTTCGCCGTCCTGCTCCCAGGTGACGGGCTGGCCAACGATGCCCGAACCGGTCTGGAACGACCACAGCTCCTCGCCCGTTTCGTCGTCAAAGGCGATGAACTTGCCTTCCGGCGTTCCGGTGAAGACCAGGCCGCCGGCGGTGGTCATAACGCCGCCCCAAAGCGGCGCGTCGTTCTTGAATTCCCACTTGACCTCCCCGGTATCGGGATCGATCGCCTTGAGGCTGCCGATGTGGTCCTCGTAATTGGGCTTAATGGTGAAGCCTGCGCCCAGATATGCGGCGCCTTTCTTGTACGAGATCGGTTCGTTCCAGATATCCATGCCCCACTCGTTCGACGGGACATAGAAATTTCCTGTGCGCTGCGAGAACGCCATCGGCATCCAGTTTTTGCCGCCCAGGAACGAGGGCGAGGCAAAGATCACATCACCCTTCTTGCCGTCTGCCGCGTCTGCCGGGTTGCCGGGGCGATTTTCCTCGACAAAGATCGGGCGCCCAGTCTCGTCGATGCCGCTGGCCCACGAGATGTCCTTGACGAAAGGCGTGGCGCTGACAAAAGCGCCGTCCTCGCGGTTCAGCACGTAGAAGAAGCCGTTGCGGTCGGCGGTGGCAAATCGCTTGTTGCCTTCGCGGTCGGTATAAGCGACCACTTCGTTGACGCCGTCATAGTCCCAGCCTTCGCGCGGGGTGGTCTGGAAATGCCACTTAATCTCACCGGTTTTCGGGTCGATGCCGATGCGGCTGGCGGCATAGAGATTGTCGCCCTTGTTGCCTTCGGTCGGGGTGCCCGCGTTACGTAGATGACTGTTCCAGGGCGCCGGGTTGCCGGCACCAAAGACAAGCGTATCGGTGTCGGCATCATAGGAACCTCCAAGCCAGGTTGCGCCTCCACCGGTTTTCCACATATCGCCCGGCCAGGTCGCGTTGAGCGTTCCAGTCATGGTGGATTCTTCACCGTTGAGCGTGCCCATGTGACCTTCGATCACCGGGCGGGTCCAAACAAGCTCGCCGGTTTCGGCGTCACGCGCCTGCACTTCACCGATGATGCCGAATTCACCACCCGAGTTACCGGTGACAACCAGACCGTCCACGATCAGCGGCGCGGCGGTATAGGAATAGCCGGCCTTGTAGTCGGCGATTTTCTTACGCCATTTCACGTCGCCGGTTTTCAGGTCCAACGCCACGATGCGGGCATCCAGAGTCCCGAAATAGAAATTGTCGCCATAGATGGCGCCGCCGCGATTGATCACGTCACAACAAGGCAAGATGCCTTCGGGCAGGCGTGCGTCGTACTGCCAAAGCTCTTCGCCAGTGTTCACGTCGATGGCATATACACGGCTGTAGGAACCGGTGATATACATCACCCCGTCATAAATCAGCGGCTGGGTTTCCTGGCCGCGCTGCTTTTCTCCACCCAGGCTGAAGGCCCAGGCGGGGATCATTTTATGGACATTTTCCTTGTTCAGCGTGTCCAGCGGGCTGAAACGCTGCAGGTGGCGTCCCATGCCGTTGGTCACGATCTGCGACGTGACGGACTGGTCATTCCTGATTTCTTCTTCGGTCACTCCGGCGTGGCTCGCGCCAGCCAACATGACCCCTGCAACAGCTGCAGTGATAAAGCGATTCATGTGGGCTCCTCCCATGATGTATCTGTTCTAAAGCCAGGCGCCTAGTCGCGCGGGTTTCCGGCTATGTGCATTATTGGGAACAGGTTGACCCCGGGGTATTGCACAATGGTCGTAAGGCAGATCAGGTTTTGCGCCATGTCAGCCCCCGTGCGGGATCGTATTCCCGGTCTGACAATCCAAAAGACACCACCGCGGCAACGCAGATCCGCATCAGCGCTATTCCATTGAAGCTGCCATAGAGCGCGAAACGGATAAGCTCGACCGCCCGGGTCAATGGGTTCACTCTGCAAATGTCGTGCAAAAGCTCCGAGCTTTCAGCCATTTTCCACAGCGGGTAGAGCGCGGTGGACAGAAGGAAGGTGGGGAAGATCACGAAGTTCATGACCCCCGCAAATTCTCGAATTGCTTGATGGCCTAAGACAGGGCCAGGCCCAAGCCTCCCAGCGTCATGCCCGTGACAAGCAAGGCGAGAAGCAAGGCAAGATAGCCCTGCGGAGAAAAGCGGGTGCCGTATTCCACTGTCACGCTGAGAAAAACATAGACCCGAAGGATTGTAATCAATGTGCTGGCCAAGAGACGGCAGATCAGTAACCACCAGCGGGACAAGGGGCTGGTCAACAGGAGCCGCATCGACCCCATCTCGCGATCGTAGACCAGTGACAGAGAACGTTGCATGCCATTGAACAGCAGGATCGGGCAACGGGCGATTTCCAGCCGCCTCCGGCGACCGCCGTTGAGGTTACGCACGGTTTCCTTTGACTGGTCGCGCATGTTGAGCCGGTCCAGAGCGGGATAGGCGCGGGATCGGGCCAGCTTGCCCGACAATCCGTGCAACGCGGCGAAACAGGTGAAGTTGAGGTGAACCGAGAGAACCAGGTCAAGCGTGGGCTGCTGAACGACAACTCCTATATTTTTCAAGAAATTGCGTGGACTTCCCGGTCCCGTTCGGGCCCAGTGGCGTACAGAAAGCGCCGGACGGGACGTGAAAACTCACATCGTCCGACGCCTGTTTCGCACCCTAGGCGTAGCTCAGGTTCTGGACACTGAGACTGGTCACTGTATAGCAATTTCAAGTTTTTGGGTCTCGCCGGTAGAGCCGGGAACCTTGAGATGGTAGCTGCCTGGTTTCAGTGCGATGAAGCCTATCTCCATTTCGCCGGCCTCATCAAACTCGATACTGTCGAGCCCCAGCGGGCGGATTTCGAGCCCTTCGATCACGATTTCGTCGATCCAGATGGCGCGGAAGAATTCAGAACCGACAAGCGCCAGCTCCTGGCTGCCGTCGCCCTGGATTTCGAATTCGTAATAAGTTCCGGATTTGAGTTCCCATGGAGCGTCCGTCAGGGGCATGCCGGCAGAGAGGATGATCGGCGGCAGATCTTCCTTGTTGGTAGCCGAGAGCAGGCCGGCCATACCGAACTGAGGTTCGTCGTCGTCGTTATCTGCCATGGCGGCGGCGGGCAGGACCAGGGCCAGAAGGACGGTGATAAGGGATTTGGTAAGCATATTTACTCTCCTGTTGGTTCGTCTTCAGGGGGCTCAAAGGCGCCGGATGTGCACCGCGCGTGTCCCAACTGACAGCCCAGTCGGAGGGTGGCGGATGAGGAACGTCACGGTCGCATCGCCGCGCCCCAGGGGAAGCGACCCACTTTGACAGATTTCAACGCCTCGCGACTGGCCACGTCGATCACGGTCACGTCGCCCGAAACACCGTTGGTTGTGAACAGCAGCGATTTGTCGGGAGAGAAATCCATGTGCCAGACCCGGCGGCCGACAAGGATATAATCCTCGACCTCAAACGTTTCGGCATTGACGACGGCGACGTGGTTTGAGGGGCCAAGTGCGACGAAAGCGGTCTTTTCGTCTTCGGTAAATTCGAAGCCGACGGGTTGAACACGGTCGGGATGCACGCCCTTGACGGCGAATTCGATCTTGGCCTTCTCCGATTGGTTGGCTGTGTCGAAAACAGTGATGGTGCCACCAATCTCGGAACTCACCCAGAGCTCGGAACCGCCTGCGGTGAATTCAGCGTGGCGCGGCCGGCTGTCAACCAGCGTGTTGGCAAACAACTCGCGGGTTTCAGTATCGATCCAATGCGCCATATTAGTGGTTTCAGAGGTGGTGATGGCGATCTTGCCGTCGGGGCTCACGGCCATGCCTTCAGGTTCGATACCGACATTGATCTGGGCGATCACCTTGCGGCTTTCGGTGTCGACAACCGTGGTCACCGCGTCATCCTCGTTGGCGATGTAGAGATGGCGGTCATTGGGGTGCAGAACGAATTGTTCCGGGTCTTCGCCCGATGGCAGGTCGTGCAGGATCCGTCCTGTATTTGGATCCATCACCTGTACCGTATCGCTGTCTGAGGCACAGATATAGACGCGGCTGAAATCCTTGGAAAAGGTTATGCCGCGCGGGCGCTCACCGGTTGGAATCGTGCGGGTGACTTCAAGCGTGCCCACATCAATCACGCTGATCGTGTCGTCCTTTTCGTTGGTAACCCAGATCTCGGCGGCGTGAAGCGGCGTCGTGATGCTGAGGGCGGCAGTGAAGAGCAGGTGTTTCATTTTGCGGCTCCGTTGGATGCCTCTGGCGGGAATATTCGAAGAAAGATGAAAGCAGATCATTGGAAGGCTTCGCAGGCGCTTTCCGGCGCGTCGAGACCCAGCGAGTCGAGTTCGTTATGCTGGTGCAGGTACCCTTCGAGCGGTGGCTGGGCAACGAGGGCACTTTGGGTGACCAGAGGGATCGGCTGGCGCATTTGACCGTTCCAGTTGCGGTAACTGAGCGGGCGGCCCTTGAAGCCGGCCAGTTCGAACGTATCCGACAGGATGAATTCGCGTAGATCGGCGGGTTCCGAGCTGTTGATGCGGGTTACGGCCTCGCCAATCGAGCGAATGGCGGCCCAGGCGGCGTAGTCCTGGGGCCGCATCGGGCGGTTGGCCAGGTCGCGAAACCGCGATTGCAATTGGGCCGCGCCCCATTGTTCGACCACAGGTGCCCAGGCTGTAGGCCTGAGCCCCTCGGTGCCGGCAACCGGGCGCGGCAGCCAGGTGTTGAAGGCAATATAGCGGCCAAAATCGTTCAGTTCGTCGGCGATCAGCAGTAAGTCGTATGTACCGAGGTCTTGTGTGAACAGAGGAACCTCTTGCGCTGCATTGCGGCGCATATCCGCATCAAAGGTCCAGGTTTTTTCGGCCGTGATGCTGAGGGCGAATTTGGCGGCACTTTGGCGCAATGCATCAGCAAAGGCTTGGTCCTGCGGGTGCCCACCGGAAATCAGGGCCAGCGTTTCCCAGCGTTTGGTGCGGGCAAATTGCATCATGGCGTCGCTGCGCATCTGGTAGGACGGCAAGGTGTGCAACAGGTTGGCGCGGCAGTTCTGACTGCGCAAACTCATGTCGGCACTGGAGGTGTTGAACAGCAAGGCGTCGCCCGCAGCGGGCAGGTCAGCAATTTTCAGCAAGGTGTCTGCCGGGACATCGAGGATCAGGAAAGGCGTCTGTTCCAGCGCCTGGCCCGCAGCCGCAAGCGGGTCGCCACCCACGGGGATCACCACGGTTTCCAGGTGGTATTTATGGCCGAGAAAAGCCCCGGTGGTTTCGTTGTCACTTAGCCCCAAATGGGCGCCCTTCTCGCCCAGATCGTCGGGGATTGGGTCAAGGTTCGACAGAGTTGGCGGACGGTCGATTTCCTGCTTGAGAAAGACCATTGGTATACGAATCTCTGCAACCGCAGTGCCGGCTGCAAGCATCATGACAGTGAATGTGAGCATGAGATTTCGCATGTTTCCTCACCGGAAGAGTGTCAGTTACTCCAAGGCTAAGGCCTGATCGACAGGGGGGACCATTGGACCATGGTCGTATGGTGAATCGGCCGGTCTAGAACTTAAGTCTCGTATCAAGCCTGTATTCGTCTCCGCTAAAAACTGAGTGGGAAACAAACGAACGGGAGGACTCGATGTACAGACTGTCCATGGCCACGATTGGCCTGATTGCCGCAAGTTCGATGACGCATGCTCATGGCGATGTGGCACCGCAACCGATGAATACCGATGCTTTGCCGGATGTGGGCGAAGAGTGGCTGATCGAAAACCCCTATCGCGATCAGGGTGAAGAGGTCTGGAAGGCCGCAATAGAGATCGGAGACAGCGGATACAATCAGAACTGTGCCCGGTGCCACGGTCTGGGCGGTGTGTCCGGTGGGTTGGCGCCTGATCTGCGCTATCTCGAAGCCGAAGAGTATGGCGATGAATGGTTTGTCGAACGATTCCAGACCGGATACACCCAGAACGGTATCACCAAGATGCCTGCCTTTGGCGAATTGCTGGGGCAGAAGGCCGCATGGGCGATCCGCACCTATATCGAGACCCGGCCCGATGATGGTGAATTGGACGATGTGACCCCACGGCTGATAGAGATCCGGGATGAACTTACCGCAATGGCGGATGGTGGCACAGGTAATGTCGAAGCCCTGCGCAGCGAGTTGAA
This sequence comes from Ruegeria sp. YTSC199, assembly GCF_059609725.1. Classification (NCBI taxonomy): domain Bacteria; kingdom Pseudomonadati; phylum Pseudomonadota; class Alphaproteobacteria; order Rhodobacterales; family Roseobacteraceae; genus Ruegeria; species Ruegeria sp. YTSC199. The sequence goes on along the minus strand of NZ_JBXWMF010000028.1, from coordinate 39,628 downwards.
TACGGTTGCCGAAGGTGTGGCGACCGGTTCCGGAGCACCCGTGGCCGATAGCGTTGCCTTTCGTGCGGCGAGCCTGATTTCCGGCGATCAACCGGATTTTGCCGGTGCGGCCGAGGTCCTGACCATCGGTCTGTCAGCAGCCAACTAGAATAAACAGATTGGGGCACATGAAACGTTTTCTTACCGGAACTATTTTCTCCCTGTCGGTTGTCTGTGCCTCGGCACAGACCGCATCAGCCCGATGCGAAGATCATGTGCCCCAAGCCAAGCCGCAAAACGTGTCGCGGGATCGGGTTGGGCAGGATCTCGATACGATTCAGGAACGCGGGTTCATTACCTTTGCTGCCTACGAGGACTTTCCACCCTGGTCGTTTGAGGAGGACGGGAAGATCAAGGGCGTGGATATTGAGATCGGACGCCTGATCGCGCAGGAACTGGGCGTCGAGGCCCGGTTCAATCTTGTGGCGCCGGGCGAGGATCTGCAGACCGATCTGCGCAACTGGATTTGGAAAGGTCCGATAGTCGGCGGCAGCGTAGCCAATGTCATGCTGCATGTGCCTTATGACAGCGAATTTGCCTGCCGGGTTGAACAGGTGGTTTTCACCGGGCAGTACCATGTCGAAGAAATCGCCATTGCCTATCGTAAAGAGGCCTATCCGGAGGACCCGCCGGTTCCGGCCTATTTCCGCTTTGACACGGTCGGGGTCGAGAACGACTCGATTGCCGATTTCTACCTGTCATCCTTTCCCGGTGGGCAGTTGTCGCACAATGTGACCCGGTTCCCTTCGATGGCGGATGCCATGGCGGGGTTGGCTGTGGGTGAAACCATGGCGGCGATGGGGCCTCGGGCGCAGTTGGAACACGGCGCCACCGAAGATCTGGCAGTGCATAGCCCACCGCTGCCGGGCTTTGCCGTGGGGAAATGGACCGCCGGGGTTGCGGTTCATTTTGCGTATCGGCCACTGGCCTATGCAGTTGGAGATGCGGTTTTTGCCGGGGTAGAAGATGGGCGCGTGGCGCAGATATTCGCCGAATACGGTCTGACATTCGCGCCACCGGAATTGTTCTGAAGCAGCTTTAACTCAAGGTCTTCAGATCACCGTGGTGATCGACCAACGTTGCTTTCGGGGTTCCGGGCAGGGCGCGCAGCGCATCACGTATACGGGGTTCAGACATCAGGCAGAAGGCGGTCGAGGCCGCGTCGGCAATCGCCGCGCTGTCAGCCTCGACACTGACCGTGGACCAGCGCGGTTTCCCGTTAGGGTGCAGTATATGGCTCTGATCCGCGCTGAGTGTCAGTGCCGCGGGGCTGGATGTGGCAATCGCTCGGTTTTCCAGCATACGGGTGGCAACTAGCCCGAATTCGGGATCTTCCACGCCAAGGTGGAAGGGTCCGCCGAGGGCTGCAAACTCTCCGATGTTGATCAGCGTTCTGGTCAGGCCCGATTGCTGCAGGATCTGCCGGGCCAAGTCGGTTGCAAAGCCCTGCGCGATTCCGTTCAGGGTTAACGCCTGACCGATTTCCAGGGCTACAACCTGGCGAGAGACCTGTACGCGATCCCAACCCAACAGAGCGCGCGACGGTGCGGGGTCCTCGCCCCGCGCAAATGCCAGCCAGAGCGGCTGTACGGTCGGATCGAACAGCCCGCTTGTTGCGCTGTGAACCTGACCGACTTGTTCCAGAAGCGCGACGAAATCCGGATGGGGTGCGTCCAGCCTGCCGCTTCGGTTCAGGCGGGAGAGATCGGAGTTGCTGTCATAGAGGCTGAACAGACGTTCCAGGCGCGGCAGTAACTGCCTCAGCTGATCGAGGGCGGATTTAGCCTGATCTTCCGGAGCATGCAGAACCACCGAAACCCTTGCGCCCATGGCGTGGCCCTGCCAGCGCAGCGGGGTTGCGAAAGCCGGCGTTGCCAGCGCTGCGGCGGAAATGGTCAGGAACCGACGGCGGGATAATGGGCTCATTCGGCTGCCTCCATCCGTTTGGTGGCGCGCCGCGAAGCAATTATCAACGGTACGCATCGGTTTTGATCGTTGTGGATGGCGACGCAATCAAGGCAGCCGAAACACTCGGAATACCGGATCTCACCGGATTGACGGATTGCGCCATAGGCGCATTTTGCTTTGCACAATTGGCAGGGTGACCCGCATTCCCCTCTCCGTTTGATCCAGTTGCGCCCCCGGAACAGGCCGCCAATGGCCATTACCGCACCCAGCGGGCACACATAGCGGCAGAACCCCTTGAACAGCATCAACCCCAGGATCAGCCAGATTGCAGCATAGGCGACATAGCCCCAGTCGCGGATGAAGTACGTGGTGATCGCCGTCTTGAAAGGTTCGACCTCTGCGGCTTTGTCCAACTGGTCTGGCACTGTGAACAGGATGACGAAAAGACCTGCCAGCACCGCGTATTTGAAAAGCTTGAATCGTGTATCCCAAACAGGCGAAGGTTCAAGCCGGGGCAGGCGCAGAGTGCGTCCGAGGTGATGGGCGAATTCCTGCAACGCGCCAAAGGGGCAGAGCCAGCCACAGAAATAACCGCGTCCCCAAAGCACGAACCCGAGAAAAGTGGCCCCCCAGATCAGCAGCGAAAACGGATCATAGCTCAAAAAGGCGAAACTGCCGCCTTCAAACGCGGCACGCACCACCGCCAGCACTGTGACAACCGACAACTGGCCCTGGCCCCACCAGCCGACAAACACTGTCACAAAGGCAAGAATTGCCAGACGGGCCGGGGTGAGGGTACGGCTTTGCGCCAGTGGATTCTGCGCAAATAATAGCAGCGCGGTCAGGCCGGTCAGGAACAGGGTCAGGATGATCATGTCGGCCTGCCGCGCGCGCAGAGCATCCAACCAGGGGGGGCTCGCCTTTGTCGCTTTTGGGCGCGAGAAAAACCGCTCGTCGGTTGCGTGGGTGACCGGCAGATTGATAGAGCCGGTTTCAGGCTGGAATATGCCGTGCTGGCGGATGGCGGCGACGTTCAGGGTCCATTTCCGGGAAGGATCAAATCCGAGGCGCCGGTCCGCGCGCAGGATCATCATAGCACCGTCATGCAACGCGCCGGGCAGGTTGTCCGACAGTTCGACAAATAGATCGCTGTCGCGCAGCGCGACCGGCAATCCGTCTTGTTCCGCAGACAGCCAGTCCGGTGCGGTGTTGCGCACGAAATCCGGGCTGACCAGCCCGTGACGAGCGGTTTCGATCACCAGGATCGGTTCGTCATTCGGTGAGATTGCGAGAAAATCCCGCAACTCGCGAAACCCGGCATCGGACAAGACCGCGCGGGCGATGGATGGCGGACCGAGATCCACGATCCAGAGATCGAGGTAAGGCGCGTCCGGGTTAGCTTGCGCCTCGGGATCGTCATCCTCCCAGATGGTGTCGTCAAAGGCGTCGTTGACTTGAGCGTTGGAAATGACTGTATGGGTTGCGATGCCCTGCATAACGAGATCTTCCCATGTCAGGGTTTCGGAATACTCCGGATCAGGATGTGCGGGTGGAGTGGTCGAAATCCCTTCCATCTTTTCCCGGGCGACGGCGAGGGCAGCGGCCATAACCGATTCATGGGCTATACGAACCGAGGCTGTGGCCTTGGTGACACCATCCAGATAGACCAGCGACGAACCTGCCCCGCCACTGCCATAGGGGGTCCCGACGACGATGGACGAGGAAATGGATAACCCGGGATATTGTTCGAAAAATCTGTGAAACGGAGCTTCGCCCAAGCCTGACACAAAGATCGGCTCATTGTGTTCGATCAGGCGTACGTCCAGAAATATCCCCTCTAAATCAAGAACAACCAGCGCGTTGATCGCCGCTCCCGAAAAGCCGGGCAGTGGGGCGAGTGGTTCGGTTTCAAATACATATCCAGCCTTGGCGCCCCCTGAATTCAGCAATTGATAGACACCGTTGTCGCCGATGGGGTCACCGAGCGAGAACGGTGGCATGATAAGCTCGGAAAGCGTCGCCCGGTCCAGCGGCGCGGCTGGAACAAGGGGCGCCGAAAGGCAGAACAGCAGTGTGAACAGAATAACGCGCATGGAACGACCCTACGCAGCGGAGGTCCGCGCACCCTATTGGACATTGGTCGCAGACCCGCACTACGACCAAAGGCCAATACGCAAGATTGGGGCTCGTTGGTAGGTTTGAGGCACCCTAACCAGCCAGCGGAGGAAATAAGATGGCCTGGACAGCACCCAAACTAAAAGAAGTGAACTGCGGCATGGAAATCAACATGTACGCGCCGTCCGAGGACGAAGGTCGCGAGTACGAACGCGATCTGTTTTGAACCGCGTCTGATCGGGTAACGGCCATGCGGTTTCTGGTTCTTGGCGCGGCGGCTGGTGGCGGACTGCCACAGTGGAACTGTGGTTGTTCCAATTGTCAGGATGCTCGCAGCGGCAAGATCGCCCCGGCAAGCCAGTCATCGCTGGCCGTTTCTCTGGATGGGCGCGATTGGGCGGTGCTGAATGCATCCCCCGATATCCGCGCCCAGATGATGGCCTGCCCCTCGATGCATCCGCGCGGTTTGCGGGATACACCGCTTGCATCAGTTTTGCTCACAAATGGCGATATCGACCATATCGCCGGATTGCTTTCCCTGCGCGAGCAGACACCGTTCACGATGTATGCGACTTCCGAAATCCACAAGGTTCTGGAGGACAACTGCGTGTTTGACGCGGTGAACGCGGAAAAGGTTTCGCGGGAACGGATCGAGATCGGCCTCGGTTTTGAGATCCTGCCGGGGTTGCAGGCCCGGGTGTTCCCGGTGCCGGGCAAGGTGCCGCTGTTCATGGAAGGCGAGACCGTTCAGACCGATCTGGTCGGGGAACAGACGGTGGGGGTTCGCCTGAGTGACGGGCAGACCGTGGCCTATTACGTTCCCGGATGCGCGGATGTGACCGGGGATCTCCTGGAAACCTTGTCGGATGCGAACCATTTGTTCTTTGACGGCACGCTGTGGGATGACAACGAGATGATCCGGTCGGGGACCGGAGTGAAATCCGGAAAACGTATGGGGCATATCTCGATCGGCGGACCGGAAGGTTCGATTGCCCGACTGGCCGGGCTGAAGGCAAAAAAGACTTTTATTCACATCAACAACACAAACCCGGTCTGGCAGCCGGACGGCCCGGAACGCGCATTTGTTCACGCTCAGGGCTGGCGCGTCGCTGCTGATGGGATGGAGATAGAGACATGAACGCACACAGCCGCAACGTCGGAACACTGGAAGAGCGGCTGCGTGCGATCGGGGCCGAACGCTATCACGACAAGCACCCGTTTCACCATATGCTGCATGGAGGGCGATGTAATCCTGACCAGGTGCGGGCCTGGGTCATCAACCGCTGGGCCTACCAGGCAGCGATACCCATGAAGGATGCCGCTTTCCTGTCTCGGTGCAACGATCCGCAGATGCGGCGGGAATGGCGCAGCCGGATCGAGGATCACGACGGTGATGTGGACGGTGGCGGGGGAATTCGCCGCTGGTTGAAGCTGGCCGAGGCGGTCGGGCTGGACCCTGATTATGTCGCAAGCGGGCGGGGGGTTCTGCCGGCCACGCAATTCGCCGTGGACGCCTATATCCGCTATGTCCGAGATATGCCGTTGCTCGAGGCGGTGGCTTCCTCTCTCACTGAATTGTTTGCGCCCTCGATCCACGAACGCCGCATAGAGGGCATGTTGCAGCACTATGACTTCGCCAATGCCGAAAGCATGTCCTATTTCAAAAAACGTCTGACCGAGGCCCCCAAGGACGTGAAATTCGGGTTGGCCTGGGTTCTTGAGCACGCCGACACGCCGGCAAAGGAGGATGCGGCCTGTGAGGCGCTGATCTTCAAGACCAATGTGCTGTGGGCGCAGCTGGATGCATTGTGGGGAGCATACGTGGAACCGGGTCGTATTCCGCCCGGTGCCTGGCAGCCCGGAGAGGGAATGGCATGAGCCTGGCGCTAACCGATACGGATCGGCCCTATTTGCCGCGTGGTGTCCGAATGGTCGAGGACCGGCTGCGGGGCGGCAAGGTTCTGCTGGCGCCGGAAAAGGCCATAGCTCTGGACATGATTGGCGAAGCTATTTTGTCCCGGGTGGATGGCAACGCCGAGTTTGGCGCAATCATTGCCGACCTCGCGACCACTTACGATGCCCCCGAAGAGCAGATTTCCAAGGATGTGCAGCGGTTCATGATCGGGTTGCGCGCCCGGATGTTTCTGGGGGTCCACCTATGAGTGTACCTTCACCCATCGCCATGCTGGCGGAACTGACGCACCGCTGTCCGCTGGCCTGCCCTTACTGTTCGAATCCTTCCGAATTGCTGGGTCGTGACAGCGAACTAGACACTGAAACATGGATTGATGTTTTTCAGCAGGCGGCAGAGCTCGGTGTTCTGCAATTGCATTTGTCGGGCGGTGAGCCTGCATCGCGCGCGGATATCGTGGAATTGATGCAGGGGGCGCATGATGCCGGGCTGTATACCAATCTGATCACCAGCGGGATTGGCCTGACCCCGCGACGGCTGGATGCGTTAGAAGCGGCGGGGATGGATCACATCCAGCTTTCTCTGCAGGGTACCAATGCGGAGTTGGCGGATTGGGTTGGCGGGTATCGGGGCGGGTTTGATCGCAAGATGAAGGTGGCGGCCGAAATCAGGGATCGGGGAATTCCTCTGACGCTGAACGCGGTGATGCACCGGCATAACCTGGACGATCTGGAACGCACCATCGAATTGGCGGTCGAGATGGGCGCGCGACGGCTTGAAGTGGCCTGCGTGCAGTTTCACGGCTGGGCCACGCAGAACCGCAATCACCTGTTGCCAACGCGCGAGCAGACAATCGAAGCCAAACGTATCGTGGCCGAGGCCGAGCAGCGGCTGCGCGGGACGTTGGCCTTCGACTTCGTGCCGCCGGACTATTATGCGGATTTCCCCAAATCCTGCATGGGCGGTTGGGGATCAACCGGGCTGAACGTGACGCCAAACGGGACAGTTCTTCCGTGCCACGCGGCCCAGAGTATTCCGCACCTAACATTCGAATCTGTACAGGATAGAAAGCTTGCGGAAATCTGGTTCGATAGCCCGGCGTTCAATACCTATCGCGGCACCGACTGGCTGCCCCAGCCGTGTCAGAGCTGTGACCGAAAGGAAATCGATTTCGGTGGTTGCCGCTGCCAGGCGCTGGCCATCTCCGGGGACGCGTCGGCCCCAGATCCGGTTTGCGGAAAATCCCCGAACCATGGTCTGATCACCAATATTCTCGAGCAGGCGGCCAAGCCGACAGAAACGCCCATGTTGTGGCGGAGGGCGGTATCGTAAAAGTAAACCGTTTTGAGGGGCTTTGTTGTCTCGGTGCCCTAAATTGCTGGATGGTCACTCTAAGAAGTTGAGCAAAATCAATACTTTATTGATTCACTATTATTTGGACTGCATCATTAATTGCCTGACTGTGTGTCCTGTGGGATGTGTCGCCAACTTTTTTGTTTGGATTGACGAGCACGCAGGTCCCGACGTTTGGTCTCAGCGTATGTTTGTTTTACAGGTTTCAGCATGGTCTCTTTGAAAGGCTGCCATTTCCCCAAGGGTGCAGTATTGTACGCTCTGTATTTCTATTTGCGGAACACAGTGTCGTATCGGAATTTGGAAGAGATCATGCCGAACGCGGCGTGCAAGTGGACCACGTCACTCTCAACAGGTGGGTAGTGAAGTATTCATCGGTGATCGCAGTGCGAACGCATTAACCGTCCAGCAGCCGCCTGGTTCTTTGCCAAAGCCCTGTCTTCGGATGGAGTTACAGGCTAGATCGTCATCGACCAGAGTGGAGGCAATGCAGCTGGCATTCGAGAAGTGAACAAAATCCTAAAATCGGTTTAGCCGCCCAACCATCAAGTAAGTCGCTGACTCTGACCGTTCCAAAAGATTGCGACACATCCGCTGGTTTCTATTAACTGGCGTTTGAACGCCGTGTCGGAAAAGTTCAGGCCGGTTCAAATTGAACCGGCCTGAATAATCTTAGAAATGCGCCGAGTTGGTGTTTGCCGGCACCACGGGCGGGGCGAACTTGGTCAGGTCGATGCCTTCGACCGCCGCTTTGTATTCTTCGATCTTCGGCGTCCGGCCCAGGATGGCCGACAGCACGACAACCGGGGTCGATGCCAGCAGGCTTTCGCCTTTCTTGTCCGGCGCATCTGCCACGACGCGGCCCTGGAACAGGCGGGTCGACGTGGCCAGAACCGTGTCACCCTTGGCGGCTTTCTCCTGGTTGCCCATGCAAAGGTTACAGCCGGGACGCTCAAGATAGAGAATGTTCTCATACTCGGTGCGCGCCTGCGTTTTCGGGAACAGGTCGTCGAACTCGAAGCCCGAGTATTTCTCGAGCACTTCCCAATCGCCCTCTTCTTTCAACTCGTCGATGATATTGTAGGTCGGCGCCGCGACCACCAGCGGTGCCTTGAATTCGACCTTACCAGTTTCCTTTTCCAGGTTCTTAAGCATCTGCGCGACGATCTTGATGTCGCCCTTGTGCACCATGCACGAACCGACAAAGCCCAGATCCACATGCTTTTCGGCATTGTAATACGAGATCGGACGGATCGTATCGTGGGTGTAGCGCTTGGAAACGTCGGCGTTATTGACGTCCGGGTCGGCGATCATCGGTTCGACGATCTGATCCAGATCGACAACAACCTCAGCAAAGTACTTGGCGTTGTCATCGGGGCGCAGAGCCGGTTTTTCGCCCGACTTGATCTCGGCAATGCGCGCATCTGCGATGTTGATCAGCTTTTGCAGCATGCCGTTTTCATGCTCCATGCCCTTATCGATCATGATCTGGATGCGCGACTTGGCCAGTTCCAGCGAACCGATCAGGGTGTCGTCGGTCGAGATACAGACCGAGGCCTTGGCCTTCATCTCTGCGGTCCAGTCGGTGAAGGTAAAGGCCTGGTCCGCCAGCAGCGTACCGATATGCACTTCGATCACGCGGCCCTGGAACACGTTGTCGCCATGCTGTTCCAGCATCTGCGCCTGGGTGGCGTGCACCACATCACGGAAATCCATGTGCTCGGCCATCTGCCCCTTGAAGGTCACCTTGACCGATTCCGGGATCGGCATCGAGGCTTCACCGGTTGCCAGCGCCAGCGCCACGGTGCCCGAGTCGGCACCGAAGGCCACGCCTTTGGACATGCGCGTATGGCTGTCGCCGCCGATGATAACCGACCAGTCGTCCACCGTGATGTCATTCAGCACCTTGTGAATCACGTCGGTCATCGCATGATAGACGCCTTTCGGGTCACGACCGGTGACAAGGCCGAAGTCATTCATGAACTTCATAAGGCGAGGCGTGTTTGCCTGTGCCTTGGCATCCCAAACCGATGCAGTGTGACAACCCGACTGATAGGCACCATCAACGATGGGGGACACGACCGTCGCGGCCATCGATTCAAGCTCCTGCATGGTCATCAGACCAGTTGTGTCCTGCGACCCGACGATGTTGACCTTTACGCGCACGTCCGAACCGGCGTGCAGGGTCTTGCCGGGCGTTGTGCCCACGGCGTTCCTGTTGAAAATCTTCTCAACCGCGGTCAGGCCCTGACCTTCGTGGCTGATTTCTTTAGACGGGGCAAAAACCAGAGGTGCCTCGACACCCAAAGTTTCGGCCGCAAAGGTTTGCAGTTTCTTGCCGAAGACGATGGCGTAGGAGCCGCCCGCCTTCATGAACTCGACTTTCTGCGGCGTGAAGGACGCGGACACATCCACCAGATCTTCACCATCTTCACTCAGCAGCTTGTGCTCTTTGGTGTTGATCTTCAGAACCTTACCGGTTGCGACCGAGTACTTTTCTTCCAGGATCGGATTGCCGTCATTGTTGAGGATCGCATTGCCGTCTTCGTCCACCTTCTTGACCCAGTTTTTCAGGTCGAGACCGATGCCGCCGGTCACACCAACGGTGGTCAGGAAGATCGGCGAGATGCCGTTGGTGCCTGCAACGATCGGGGCAAAGTTGACAAATGGCACATATGGGCTGGCCTGTTTACCGGTCCACAGCGCCACGTTGTTCACGCCCGACATCCGGGACGAGCCCACGCCCATGGTGCCTTTCTCGGCAATCAACATCACGCGTTTGCCCGGGTGCTGAAGCTTCAGCGCTTCGATTTCCTGCTGCGCTTTTTCCGAGATAAAGCACTTACCGTGCAGTTCCCGGTCGGCACGCGAGTGCGCCTGGTTGCCCGGCGACAGCAGGTCGGTCGAGATATCACCCTCGGCCGCAACATAGGTTACCACTTCGATCTCTTCGTCGATTGCGGGCAGCTTGGTGAAGAACTCTGCCTTGGCATAGCTTTCCAGAATGTCCTTCGCGATTGCATTGCCAGCGCCATAAGCTGCCTTCAACCTGTCGGTGTCGGCGTCATACAAGAAGACCTGCGACTTCAGCACTTCGGCGGCCTGGTCGGCAATCGCGGCGTCGTCACCCAGCGCCAGATCCAGCAGAACCTCAACCGAGGGGCCGCCTTTCATGTGCGACAGCAGTTCGAACGCAAAGGGAACCGAAATCTCCTCAACCACGGCCTCGCCCAGAACGATCTCTTTCAGGAACTTTGCCTTTTCACCCGCAGCGCTGGTTGTGCCGGGCAGCGTGTTGTAGATGAAGAAGTTCAGCGACTCCGCCCGGTGTTCATTGCCGGTATCCTTGATCTGATCGACAATCTCTTTGACAAGGGCGCCATCATCGATGGGCTTGGGGTGCAGCCCCTGTTCCTTACGGGTTTCGATTTCACTGAGGTAGTCTGTATAAAGGCTCATGGCTGATCCGGCTGTTTGCAATTTATGACGCTATCTGCCGGATTCGCGGTGCTCTGGCGAGACCCGGCATTTTGTTTGTATGCGGCGGTATACCATTCCGCGGAGAATATCAAGGGACCATCTGCGCAGTTTGAACGCGTTCGGGTGACGAAACGCCATTGCCGCGGCTTATCGGAACCAGTAATCCCAGCCGTCCAGATAGTACCCGGTCAGGATATGGGTCTGCAGCGTATTGGGTTCGACCGCGACGCGATCCATGTCCGAGCCGAACACCTGCGCCGCCTGCCAGACCTCATCGGTCAGATAGCTCAGCCCGTCCGGCAGGTTCAGGTCCCGACCCGGCAGCGGTTCGGGCGAGGCCAGCACAAACCCCCACTCGCCGAAACTGGGCACATAGCTGTGATAGGGTAAAGTATGCAGCCCCTGCCCCGGCCGTAGCGGATTGCGGCTGCTGTTCAGGGTCTCGACCACCGACCAAAACGCCTGCCGCGCAAAAAACGGCGACCCGGCCTGCGTGACCAACAGCCCCTGCCCGCTCAGCCGCTCGACGGCCAGCCCGTAGAATTGTCGCGTGTAAAGCCGCGACAACGCGATCGATTTCGGGTCCGGCAGATCGATGAGGATCAAGTCATAGACCCGATCGTCGCCTTCCAGGAATTTCCACGCATCCTCATTGACGATGGTGACGCGCGGATCGGACAAAGCCCTGTCGTTCAAAGCCGACAAGTCCGGATGGTCGCGAAACACCTGTGTGACCCGGGGATCAAGATCAACCAGCGTCACGCTTTCGACGTCTGCATAGCGCAGCACCTCGCGCACGGCCATGCCGTCACCGCCACCCAGAACCAGAATACCCACCCGCCGCGGAGCCAGCGCCATAGCCGGATGCACCAACGGCTCGTGATAGCGGTGCTCATCCAGCGTATCGAACTGGATCGAGTGGTTCAGGAACAGCCGCACCCGGTCACGATAGCGTGTCACCGTGATCTGCTGATAGGGCGTCGCCTCAGACAGGATCACGTCATCCTCGAACAGTTCGGCCTCGGTGACCGAGACCAGTTTTTCGGAATGCCACAGCGCCACCATGGTCGCCGCAAAGGCCAGCACCCAGACGCCCACCTGCAACCGGCTGGCCCAGTGCCGGAACAAAAACAGAGACAGTCCCGCCACCGCCAGGTTCAACCCGCCAAAGGCCAGACTGGCCGACATCAGCCCCAGATGCGGAATCACCAGCAGCGGAAAAGCCAGCGAGGCCACCAGCGCCCCCACGTAATCGACGCTCAGGACATTTTCGAACCGAAACTTCAGCGCGCCGATCTCTTCCAGCACCCGCGCGATCAGGGGAATCTCCATCCCCGACAGCACCCCGATGGTAATCAGCGCCGCATAGAGCGGGGTCGCCACATGCCCCATCCACGCGTAGTTCAGAAACAGCACTGGCGCCATGAAGCCACCGACGATCCCCAACAGGATCTGCGCCCAGACAAAGCCGGAAAACGCGTGAGTGACATAGCGCGACAGCCACGCGCCCAGCCCCATGGCCGACAGGAATATCCCGATGACCAGTGAGAACTGCCGTACTGAATCCCCCAGCAGATAGCTCGACAGGGTCGCTGCGATCAGCTCATAGATCAGCCCGGCAACGGCAACCAGAAACGTCGCGGCCAGCAGCCACGCGGCGCGGGCCTCAACCGCCCGGGCCTCTGTCATGACAGGATGACGGCGGCGATGATGATGGCAACCGAGACGAACAGCAGCCCGATCAGGATCGACAGCGCGACGTTCTGGTCATGCTCAATCTCGCGCACGATTGAAAACGGGGTCAGCCAGTCGATCACTTTCCACACTACCCACATCAGTGTGACGCCGAGAAATGTGTAAAAGATCGTACTGATAATCTCTGCAATCTGAATGGCTGCAAAATAGTCCATGATGTCCCCGTTATTTCACGCGATTTGATCGATAATAGCCGCCGCCGTCACTGCCGACGCGAACGGACCTGTCCAGGTCACGGCTTTCGCCGCCGTAACCGAAGTAAGTTACATATCCCGTGGCCCCGACGGCCGCGGTCGAAATCAGTAGGAAGATGATCCGGAAAGCTGTCACGTTAATCCTCGTCTACCCAGTCAGTCCCCGACCAGCGCGCCTTTCGATGCAGCCATTTACGCCCGAACTGAAACAGGAACAACGCCCCGAAGACCGCGCCCAGATAGGCCATCCATTTGCCCGTGAACAAACCAGTCCGGACATCCAGTGACAGGCGGGTGAACGGTTCACCTGACGGATGTTGTCGTCCGTTCCCCCCATGCCACAGCCCTTTCTCGACCGCCGAGAGCGCCAGAGTGTAGGTTCCGCTGACGTCGGGTCGAAAGCGCAGCCGGGTCACCGGAGACCCTTCGCTCCAGTTGCCATCTGAATCACGGCCGGAATAGGATTCGATGGTGCGCCCGGTCTCGAAAACCGGCTGGCCGTCTGGGTTCAGCATCTCCATCTCCAGATAGGCCCAGCTGTTGCGCAAGTTCCCGGCCACCCGGATCGAGGTCAACGTGTTGTCGGCCTCCAGCGGAATGGCAATCTCAACCGGCAGGTCCCGCAGATCCACTTTTGTGTTGCGCAGCACAACCCGCCCGCCCTGCACGTTGAACGCCAAGGCCGTTACCAGGCAAACAGCCGCGAACACAAACGAGCTCCACAGCAGGAACCAGTAGTTGCGCCCTGCCACAAAGGGTTGCAACGGATGGACGCGACTTGGCTTGAGGTCCAGCGTAACGCCAAAGGCCGCTTCGGCCTCGGCCTTGGCGACATAGACCGAGCGGTAGGCCTCGCGTTCGCTGCCCGTTTGCGAAAACCCCAGCATCGCCGTGTCGGACATGGCCGAGATGGTCAGCGTCTGCTGGCCGAACTTCGGGCTCCAGTTAAACTCGCCTTCGACATAGGTGATCTTGCTGTGCGTCGTCTCATAGTAGACGTATGTGCCTTCGCTGGTCCGTACGGAGGGCGGGCTGTCCGCCGTCTCGACCCAGTGCTCGGACATCCAGCCCCCACCCCGATAACGCCGCGAAAACACCAGGTGGTCGTTCTCAAGGGTCAGCCAGGCATAACCATGCGTCGGTGAATAAAGCTGATGGTCGATCCAGGTGAATTCGCGCCCCGCCCAGCGTTCGGTGTGCTTAATCAGACCGATGATGACAAATTCGACATCATACAACCGGCCACGCATCCCGATCGACAGCGGTGTGTCAGGTCGCTTAAGCCCGGCGAACCTGCGCAGAATCTTATAATTGTCCTGCGCATTCAATTCTGATCCGCAAAATTCGCAGATTTTGACCACTACCCGCCCGCCACCCAAAACGTCCAATCCGGCGCCGCAGGAGGTACAATTGATGGATGCAAGTTCGGGCGTTCGGGTCATGTCTGTTTCTGTACCTTCACGCCAAACGGGTCGTACCAGCGCCCCTCGTACCACGACACGCTTTCGCCCCAGAACTCGCCAGACAGCAATCGGTAACCATCGGCCGAGGCATTGACGAACTGGTACCTCTCGCCCACCTGCAGCTCCTCGTCGAACTGCCCGCGCAAGGCGATGCACTCGGCCTGTTCAACTTCGGTGACGGTGTAGGTGACGCTATTGAAATCCAGCGTCTTACCTGGTTCGAACGGAGGCCGAAATTTCGGTATCTGCGCTTCCGGGATGCGGACCTGTTCAACAACATCGCCTTCGTCCACTGAAATCCACGAGGTCGCCCCCTTTTGCGAAAACCCGCAATACTCATCCCAGAATCCCCGCCCATAGGAAAAGCGCGCATGGCCGAAGATCTGTATGGTCTTGCGCCCCAGTTCGATGGTGTCTCCGACCGTGAACAGGAGCGGCGCATCATGCATCACCCCTTGCTGTCCGGCCTGCTCAATGTGGTCGCCCTTCAAAAACAGGGTCGTGCCACATGACGGGCAGGTCACGAGCTTGGCGGTTTTCAAGATGATCGGGCATAAAGACCCGCAATTTGGACAATTAAGATCCTGCATGGCTTCAGGTCACGTATAGAGGTGAAAACTTCAAGCTGTGATTGAACCCTACTCCGTGGCTTCCACTCGGACGCTGCGTACATTCGGGTCAACTCGACTGTAGGCAGCAAGCAACCTCCCATTCCATTTTTGCGCGATATAGTCCGCCATGAACCGCGACGGCGCCACAAGTGTAACCGTCCCCCCTGCCCTGTCGGCTTCGGCCAGGTGCCGGAACCAGCTGGCCCAAAGCTCGGGGTCACGCCCGTGCAGGACGGCCTGAACCTGCGTCCAGACATCCCCATCCGAAGTATCCGGTGGGATCGGTTTGGCCGTAAAAGGTACCACATTGGTGTCGGCCTCAGGCTCCTCAGTCATCCGCGTCTGGAAATCGGGCCCGATAGTCGGCCACACTTCGGACGTGTCGATCATGAGCTGTTTCAGATCCAGCTCATAGACCGCAACGCGTCCACGTACTGCGGGGCGCTTGACCGCGATCCAGCCCATTGTCCGCAGCTTGGCCATCTCACGTTTGACGGTGCGTTCGTTCACCGACCACAGACGGGCGATTTCTTCTCGGCCGATCGAAAGCTCATTGTTGCGCCAGTTGTAACGGGTGGTGATCAGGGCGATGATCCGCAGGATGCTGCGCTGCCGGTGCTTGTCACCCGACAGGGCGTGCACGGTCAGTGCCGACAAAATATCATATTTGATCGCGGGCGCATTTCGCCCGACCGGTTTTGCAACCTGCATTCCCGTTCTCACTGCTCTGTCTGCCTCGGACGGTTTATACCGCCAATGTTGCGCTGTTTGCCAACGCTTTTCGTCTCGATGTCCTGATTAGCGTCCAATCCGGCGATTCTGTCAAGCGGAGACTAGTTTCAAGCCAGATCACGGTCCATCCCAATTCAAAAATCAAAAAGAATATTGGTGAAGTATTGGTGATGGGGGACATTCAGGTTGTCCCCTTATTGGGTGGTTTTGCCCCCCAAATGGGGTGGTTTAGGTTCTTGTGACCCCCTAAATCCTGTTTCAGAGCCCGCGAACTTGTCCTCCACCAAGCCACCGGGTCTCCGAATCGGCCAGTAGTCGTGAAACCCTTGATTTCTTACCCGCGGGTAAGATCACAGTGTCATCATATTTCCTTTTGCTTAAAGCGCAAATCAAGCGTAAATAGGAAACACATATAAAATAGCGTCCCAAACGATGAGACCTGAGGCATGTACACGCACGAAGACCTGAACGCATTGCGCAATCAGTCACTCAAACTGCAGGGCTGGATACGCCAGCAGACCTTCAGCCCCGAGATGGAGAAGACCCTCCGCCGTTTTTCAAGCTGGGAGGTGTCCGAGCTGATCTTTCGCGTCAACCAATCGACTTTTCGCGGCAAGCTTGCGGCTGACCCATCCCTGCCCGGCGGTGAAGTGGAGCCCGAAGGCCGCCAGCGCTGGTTCAGCCTGGAAGAGGTGAATGAGCTGCGCCGTCGGCTCAAAGTGAACCGCAAGTCCCTGATGCCACCCCGGCCCGTGGGCAAGCGCGCCATTCGCGCTGCGGTCGCCAACTTCAAAGGTGGCGCGGGCAAGTCCACCGTCGCCTTGCACCTGGCCCATGCCGCCGCGTTGGATGGCTACCGGGTGCTGGTGGTGGATTTCGACCCGCAGGCAACGCTCAGCCATTCGATGGGTTTGACTGACGTGGCCGAGGACTTCACCGTCTGGGGCATCATGGCCCGAGACCTGATCCGCGAGACCGAGCGGATGAACAACCGCCCTGCCGCCGCCGAATCCGGAACCGCCCTGCCCCGCCGGGAATTGCCGCCCTCAATAACAGATATGGGGCTTGGGGATCTGCGCATCTCGGATTTCATCAAGCAGAGCTCGTGGTCGACCATCGACGTTGTCCCGTCCTGCGCCAACGCGGCCTTTGTGGAATTCGCCTCGGCGCAGTACCGGCATCTGAATCCCGAGTGGTCGTTCTTTGCTGCCGTGTCGCGGTACTTGGATCAGATCCCGGATGACGCCTATGACCTGATCCTGTTCGATTGCCCGCCGGCCATTGGGTACCAGTCGATGAACGCGGTCTTTGCTGCTGATATGCTCTATATCCCTTCCGGGCCCGGATATTGGGAATATGACTCGACCACTTCGTTCATCGGTCAATTGGCCGAGGCGCTGGAGGATCTCGCTTACGGCTTCGACAAGACCTTACCCACGGGTAAGATCGGCCTGCCCAAGACGTTCTGCGAGATGCGCTTTCTGCTGACCCGATATGAACCGGGCAACGCGCTGCATCTGGCCATGTTCGATGCGTTCAAGAAGGTGTTCGGTGAGCATGTCGCTGAACACCCGGTTGAAATGACCCGTGCCGTCGAGCAATCCGGTCGCTTCCTGAGCTCGGTCTACGAGATGGATTACCGCGAGATGACGCGGGAAACCTGGCGCCGCGCGCGCTCGACTTTTGACAATGTGTATGAGGAATTCCGGGGCGTGATGCTGTCGGCCTGGGACAAGCTGGAGGATGACGCATGAGCCGTAAACGCAGAATGTTTGACATCGACATGCCGGCCATGGAGGACATACCGGTCGGCAAGGCCCCGGACAAGGTGCTTGAGAAACGGCGCGGTCCGATGGCCAAGGCAATCTCGGAAAACGCCGACGCCCTGCGCGATCAGCAATCGACCGAAGAGACCATCCGGGCCGAAAACGACCGCTTAGCGCACGAGCTTGTGCGCTTGCGATCCGAAGGTCTGGTGACCGAACATGTGGCTCTGGTGGACGTTGTCACCGAGAAGCTGACCCGAGACCGCAAGCCCGGCCCCGACCCTGAGTTGGACGAGTTGAAAGACTCAATCCGTGATATCGGCCTGTCGAACCCGATCCGGTTGGAGCGTCGTTCCGATGGTCGATTTGACCTGATCCAGGGTATGCGTCGCTTGTCGGCATATCAGGCGCTGCTTGAGGAGACGGGTGAAGATATCTATGCCAAGATCCCGGCAGGCATTTCCGACGCTAGCGATCTGAATGACAGCTATCGCCGCATGGTGGATGAAAACCTGATCCGCAAGGATATCTCGTTTGCCGAGATGGGCGCGTTAGCCCGAGCCTATGCTGACGACCCGGCAAATGGCTGCGCTGATGTGGACAAGGCAGTTGCTATCCTGTTCAAATCTGCCAGCTACACCAAGCGCAGCTATATCCGGTCCTTCGCCAGCTTGCTGATGATGCTGGACAAGGTGTTGATGCATCCCAACGATATTCCGCGCAATCTGGGAGTCGAGTTGAAGCGCAAGCTCGACGCCAACCCTGGACTGATCCGTCAGGTCAGCACCGCGCTGATGAGCGAGCCGGATCGTGACGGCCTGCGTGAAGTAGCGATACTGCGGTCGTTTGTTGAAGCCGAAGGGAGCGTTCCCAAGAGACCGGTTACCGCTTCGGGGGGAAAAACGCGGCGTGCGAAAACCACGTTCCAAGTGTCGGGACGGGCAGGGGTTGCGAAATGCTCAGCCTCCAGCGGGCGGCTCGAATTGCGCTATGATCTGGATTTTACACGCGTCGACCGTGCCCGTTTGGAGCAGGCAATTGCGACTCTGATCGACGATTTGCAGGAAGAGGACGATCTTACCCACGGGTAAGGTTTTGATGTCGAATTCAGCAAGTAGAAAACGCCGGGCCAAACGCCCGGCGTTTTCTATTTTGCGCCTCACCCCAGCAGATCTGTTGCCGGGTTTTCGGCAATATCGACGTCGTCATAATATTTCTGTGCCTGTACCATGGAGCGGTGCAGGGACAGGCGCATGGCGGCCTGGATCGGGGCACCGTCGAGTGCGGCCTGGGTCAGAAAGCCCGAGCGCAACCCGTGCGGTGAGGCAAAGCCTTCAGGCAGGCCTGCGAGTTTCAACCGGTGTTTGATGATCTGATAGATCGCATCCGGCGACAGGCGGCGTTTCAGCACCCGGTCGGCCTTGGAGACCGGTCGAAACAAGGGCCCGTCAGTGATCCTCCCAACCTCGATCCAATGCACCAGCGCCTGCGCGGCGCGACCCTTGAGCACCAGCCGGGGCGTCTCACCCTTGATCGTGGTCTTGGTCTCCAGCAGGGACAGCCAGACGACGCCTGACTTGTCGAACTCCTTGAAAGAGACATCCTCGCGCATCAGCCCGGTGATCTCAGACCGGCGCCGGCCGCCGCTTGCCCAGCCCAGCATCAGGATCGCCCGGTCGCGGCAATCCCGGCGGGAGCCGCGGCAGGTGGCCAGCAACTGCTCAAGCACATCGCGGGTGATCGGGTGCTGCGACTTCGAGGCCGCAGGACGGGCCGCGGCGCGGCGCGCCTTGGACCGGGCCTGTTTCACCTGAGGGGCGTCAAACGGGCTGGCGAGGTTCTTCATGCGGTGGAAGGCCAGCCAGGACGCGATGCGCCGGTCCAGGGTGGATGGGGCCGGACAGGCCAGCGATCTGCGCAGCCCTTGATCTATCAATGCTTCCGCCGTCCGGCGGGCGCGATCGTCTGGTGCCGCGTCGTTCAGATCGCGGGCGTGATCGAGGATGAAGGCCAGCGCGATGTCCTGACGCTCCGGCCACTCAAGCGGCTTCTTGAAGGCCACATTGGCCCACGCCGTGATGTAGAGCAGGTCGCGCTCATAGGCCCGCAGAGTATTGGCCGGCGTGCCGCGGATATAGAGATCGGTCAGCGCGTCCTGATCCGCTTGAGACAGGGCAGGGAAGGGGCAGGGAAGGTATGGGGCAGGAGGCTTCATGGCAGCCATTCTGTGCCTGTTTCCTGGTGAAATCAATCAAACTTGATAAGCGATACTTATCGCGAGTAATAGAGATTTATGCGTGCGTCTGAAGTTACGGGCAAAAGTGAGGTTTTTTGCACATTAAGCGGCGATTGAGACTACTCGATAAAAGAATTAGAGTTGTGTCGCATTGCTCTATCTGAGACTAGGTCGAGGTAATCTTGTAGCGCCTCCCATTATATTGGTTTGACATCTGACGCCTGCCATTCAGCCCAACGGGGCAGCGGTGCCTCAACTCAGCATGTTCTGGTGTTTTGCAGAAAACCACGAGCAAGGACGATTTCGCAGGTACCCGCTGCGTAGCTGGTATAGGCTCGGCTTATGTCCAGACCGGTGTCCAGAAATGTTACGCTTAAGCAACTTCGTGCCTTCGTGCAGGTGGCGAAATGTGGGTCGTTCAGCAAGGCGGCGGAAGAGTTGGCCATATCTCAGCCCGCCCTGACTCTCAGCGTCCAGCAATTTGAAGAAAACGTTGAGGCGGCTCTGCTGCAACGCACCACACGCTCTGTTTCTCTGACAAGGCAGGGGAAAGAGTTTCTGCACAAGGCCGAAGTCATTCTGAATGACCTAGACGCGGCAATCCTTTCGGCGCGCACCAGCGCCAGGAAACAGAGCAACAGGGTGCGTGTTGCTGCACTGCCTTCCGCTGCAATCCGGATCTTGCCGCAGGCCATCCGGGATTACGCGACCGTCAAGCCGGATGTGTCTGTTCATATTCAGGATGATAACGGGCGCGGGGTTGAAACCCAGGTCCTGAACGGTATGGCCGATTTCGGGATCGCAAACATTTGGTCCGGCGATCCGGCTTTGACCTATGCTCCCTTCCTCCGGGATCGTGTGGGTTTGATCTGCCGCGCGGATCACCCGCTGGCGCGGCGCAAGGACAGGTTGGCATGGGCCTGTCTCGAAGATCAGTCGTTTGTCGGGATGGCCGAAGACACCGGGATTAGCCGCCTGACCGATGGTGTGAGGGGTCTGCCCGTTTCCGTATCCGAGCCGGACTATACCGTGCTGACGATTGCCGCGCTGGTCGGAATTGTCGAACAGGGGAGGGCAGTGTCGGCGTTGCCTGCACTGGCCTCGCCGAATTACCTGAACCCGTCGCTGGTCTACCGCAGTCTGTCCGAACCCGACCTGTATCGTGATCTGTGCCTGATTACCTCGGGCAAGCAGCCCCTTCCGACCGCTGCAAAAGAGTTTCTGAAATTTCTGCAATCCCGGTCGCACAAGATGTCATCCATGTTCCCGAACAATACGGTTCAGGCAAATGCTGATGAATTATAAGTTCCATAAATAAATACTCAAAATCTTCAAATTTTACTCTCCTGTCTATTCCGGCGAAGCATTCCCTCAACGCAAATCAGACGTAGGAGGGTCAAATGCTTGCTGCAATTTCCGACAGAATGCGCCCCGAAGCCGAGGTCATGGACCTAGCGCGGTTGGGGTCGCTGCATTCGTCGACACTCAGCTTTATGCGCACGCTGGTGCGCCGCATCATGAAAGAGGAATGGTCCATTGACCGCCAGCACTTCGATCTCGACAACGACGGCTATGGTGCCGCGATCTACCGGATCGAAACGCCGAATGATGTGTTCAGCTTCGTGCTGTTTTCCAGTTTCCTGTCAGACGAAGATCGCAACGACCGGGTGATTGCCACCAGATGGGATCTGACCATGGCGCTCTGTGAGGGCGAGGTGGATGATATCTGGCTGGAAGACATGCGCGGCAACGTGCCACGACAGGAAGCGGGCCGGGTGGATGCGCGTGTCTTCTGCCTGTCGCGGGCCAACCGCAGTTCGCGCCTGTTCAACCACGTGCTGGAAGAGCTCTCCGCCGGGCGCCAGCCCGATGCTGAGCGGATCGCCGATGTGGGATATTTGTACCGCACTACGGCCGTTTATGGCAGTGGCAAGCTGGGCATGGCGGACTGGAACAAGGTACGAGCCAAGTTCGCCGACTTCAACCGTCCATTCGCACCTGAGATGTTCATCTGCTACATGCTGCGTCAGTTCAGTCTGGATCAGGTGGATCATATCGCGAAGTCGCGCGCGCCCGAAACTGCCGTGGCGTTGGACAAGAGGTTGAAACGGTTCTTTGGTATAGGGAACTCGACCGGTCTGGGCATGGCACCTTATCTGGTCAACCACGGAGAACTGCTGAGCCAGTGGATTGAGATGCGCGAAACTGCGCTGGCGCAGGTCTTGCACAAGGCCACCCCGACCGATTGGCGCATTAAGCTGTTTCACGAGCTGATCGACCGGGCGGTACAACACTTTACCGAAAGCCACACAGAAGACGAAGAACAGATCGAACGCAACCGGGTTCTGATTGCAGAACTGGCCGAGGTGCGCGACTGGCTGTTGGCGCAGGGTGCTGCGTTGGAAACATGGTCGGTTCTGTCGGATCACGCCCGCGACGCGTGGAGCCTTGAGACGCAAGAACTAATCCACGCTTTGTGTCTGGAGATTCATCCCGAATTGGTGAACGAACTGGAAGACAGCTTCGCCGTCGTTCCCAATCCGGTTATTGACCCCGACATGAGCACCGAACAGCTGCGTATGCTGATCGAGGATCGCTATGACTGGGCGCTAGCCATCGACTTTTCTGATCCCCAGCAATCGAATGCATTCTGGTATCGGTCGGAAGAAAAGCTGGAACCACGGCTGGGCTTTACCGGTGCTGATCCGGGGGTAGAGAAACAGATGCCGCTGCCCATCGCTCGCCGTGTTCGTGCTTGCTATAACGTGCTGTTGGAAGATCTTGAAAAACATCCAGACAGTGATGTCATTCATTTCCTGCTACGCAGCCCGGACCTGAAGAGCATCGTGCGCCGCATCCAGACTATGAGTAAACACAAATACGCCGAAATCCGAGCCAACCTTGCGAACCGGAACGTGCGGCCCATGGATTTGTTGCGCTGCAAACTGGCCTTCTTTGGCGTCAGCAAATTCGACCCGCGCTCGAAGCTGTGGGTACGTAACACAATGTATCAGGGAGCACCGCTGATTGATGACATTGGCCAGACCTATGAAAGCTGGTTCCTGCCGTTAATGCCGCTGATCGAGGAGGCACAATCATGAAAGTATCCCGCAATGAAATGATCGCCGCGCTGTCCCGCGCGTATGAAGGGGCCGGGTACGAGATCGGCGATTACGAGGACGCTGCCCAATTGGTCACATGGTCGCAAATGGCGGGTCTGGGCGGGTTCGACCGTATCTCCCTGCCGCCGCTGGCTCCCAAGGGTGGCGCGACCCCGCGGCTGGTGTTCGAAAATGACGATATCGCCGTTCTGGATGCGGGTGGCGCGGATGTCTGCGAACACGGCTCGCTGGCGGCCTGTCTGATGCACTCCAAGGCCAATAAGTCGGGCTTTGCGATCATCGAACTGGGCAACTGCCGCTATCCCGGCCTGATCCTGCGCGGCCTTTCGATGGTCGCGCAGCAGGGCGTGTATATCTCGGCCTATTGGAAGGATCAGGCTGGATCGCACGGCGCGAGCTTTGAGAGCGGCGCGATCTTCCCGCATTACTGGCGTGTGGAAAATGCAGATGACAGCAAGGAAATATCAACTGTCATGATCATCTGTACAAATCAGCCCGCATTGCTGGCGGATGCGGTGACACGTCAGGTCGAACTCCCCGAACTTCAGCGGTATGAAATCTCCGCGGCGCAGCTTGCAGCCAACTACAACCACGCGCTGGAACAGGGGATTGAGGTTGACCCGGATCACTGGGACGCTCTGAACGCCGCCGCATGGCCCATTCTCGTTCGCTCGGATGCGCATTCCCGCGCGGGTGCCGGGCCTTCATAAAACCTGGAAACCGAGGCACCGGCCAGCGCGTGCTCCGTCTGTAAAGGAAAAACGCCGCCCCGGTTGGGGCGGCGTTTGTTTATTACGTTTGGACTTTTACTTATTCGGCAATCTGGGTGCTTGCGTCAGCGTGCTTGTCGCGCCGACCATCACGGTAGAGAGCCTTGGTCAGTGAAACCATCATCAGGCCCATAACAATCGTAAAGGGCAGAGCACCGATGATCATTGCATTGCGCAGCGCATTCATCGGATTGTTTTCTCCTGCCGCCAGGATCAGTGCGCCGATCACTGCCGTCAGGATTACACCCCAGATGATGCGGTGCTTGATGCCGGTTTCCTGGCTGCCACCAGACATGATGGTGTTCATCACCAGAATACCCGAGTCAGCAGACGTCACCAGGAAGGTCATGATCAGGATTACGCACATGACGTTCAGCATGGACAAAAGCTCACCGTCGATCATGTAGGACAGCGTCACGAACAGCTTGTTGGTGTTCGATGCGCCGATGATCGCACCTTCAGCCGCACCCGCCAATTCCAGATCAATCGCAGTGCCACCCAGAACCGTCATCCACGCGAAGCACACCAGCGCCGGTGCCAGAACGCAACCCAGAATGAATTCACGTACCGAACGACCTTTCGAGATGCGTGCCAGGAACAGGCCCACAAACGGCGAGAAGGCAATCCACCAGGCCCAGTAGAACGTGGTCCAACCAGACTGCCAACCAAACTGACGGCCTTGCTCACCCGCGGCGTACACGGCGGCAAGCGTTTCTTCGCCCAGTTCGGCAGCAGCACCTTCAAGACCGCTCTTGAAGCCGTCAAAGCTGCCCCATGCGTTGGTCGCGCCACCCATCAGGTCAGCCGCATGCGCCTGTGCTTCCGCAGGCAGAGCCGCGGCAAAGGCTTCGGTCGACAAAGGACCGTATGCACCAAAGCTCAGCGAGAGGAAGTGCAGGAGGTAGTCAACCAGGGCCGTGCCATAGGTAGTCATAGCGAACACAAACGAGCCGAAGATCACGAACGTGCCCAACAGGATGATCGACAGAACAAGGTTCAGGTTCGACAGGTATTTAACGCCGCGACCCACACCCGAGACCGCCGAGATGATCGACAGCGCCATGATGACAACCAGACCTGCGATCAGACCAACTTTGCTTGGCGTCGGAACTTCTCCGCCAAAGTCCATGATCCATTCCATGCCGGTAATTGCATACAGACCGTCGATGAACTGGCTGACACCAAAACCGATGGTGACGGACACCCCCAGGATCGTTGCAACAACGCCCAGAACATCAACCACGTGGCCAAGGAACCCGTTCATCAGGCGACCGAACAGAGGTGTCAGAGCCGCGCGAATGGTCAGAGGCATGTCGCGAGTATAGGCGTAGTAGGCCAGCGACAGGCCGGTCACCACGTAAATCGCCCACGCATGGAAGCCGTAGTGCAGGAAGGTATAGCGATATGCCGACTGAATGGACTCAGGATCATTACCCGCAACTGCGCCGGCCACGACCTCGGGGTTGGATCCCCACAGGCCCAGCGGCTCGGCAGTGGCGAATACCATAAGGCCCACACCCAACCCCGCACCAAACATCATCGAGAACCAGGAGAAGTTCGAAAACTCGGGTCTTTCACCTGCCGTTCCCATGACCCTCTTCCCGGTCGACGGAAGGATTGCCACAATTACAAGGAAGACGACAAACAGTCCGACAATGACCACGTAGAAGCCGTTGAAGACTTCCAGAAGCCGGCCGTTCCAGCTGCCCAAAGTGCTGTTTGCATTGGCTGGGAAGACAAGCGCCCACAGCACAAGGGCAACCATGATGCCCTTACTGATCAGCGCGATTGGAACGCTGTAATTCTCATAGAAACCGGCATCTGCCGTTTCTATCTCCAGATCCGTAAAGGGTTCAGGTACTGACATAAGGATCCTCCCTGTTGTCATTTTTTTTCAATGCGGTTCCGCGCAGGTGAGCTGGCTTTGTCGCAATGCGTCCGACGCGTCTTTGGTTCGGACCCGCGTGCCGATCTTCTCAAGCAGCGTATCGGTTACTGCTACTCCTGCGGTCGTGGCATAATCTGGGAATTTAGGGTGTTGTTTCGCCTGCAATCGCATGATCTGTGCAGGATGGAATCTTTCACCAATATCAGTCAAACTCAAACTTTTTAAGTTAACTTCAAGAAAATTGAAGTGCGACAATTACTCAAACGTCGATAGCCGAACCGACGCTCATTCGCCGACTTTGTCGAACACTCTGAGCGTACCTGTTAGGTCGATTGAAGATTTGATAGATGCATGCCCAAAACAGACAGGGGCAGGTGGTGACAATCTCATTCGAGGGAGTTCATTTCAAAGGGCGTGATCTTGCACGCGGTGTTCTTCTATCTGCGATTTTCAGTTTCGTACCGGGATATGGAAGAAATCCCGGCTGAGCGAGGCGTTTCGGTCGATCATGCGACCCTGAACCGTTGGATCGTCAAATGTGCTCCACCGGTCGCCGACCGGGCGCGTCGTCAGAGGAGCTCCTGCGATCGATCCTGGCGAATGGATGAGACATATGTGCGGGTCAAAGGCAAATGGGTCTACCTGTACCGCGCGGTCGACAAACACGGACAAACCCTTGATTTCATGTTGTCCGAGCGCCGGAACAAAGCTGCAGCGACAAATCTCTTCGCCCGTGCGCTCGAGCTAAACAGGCTCCCGAGAAAGATAGTGATCGACAAAAGCGGAGCCAACACGGCTGGTATCAAAGCCATCAACAGGATGTTGAAAGGCTTCGGTTGTCCGATCCTGATCGAGATGGTTAGGCGAAAGTACCTCAACAACGTCGCGGAACAGGACCACCGTTTCATCAAACGTCGAATCCGCCCAATGCTCGGTTTCAAGTCGTTTGCGTCCGCCTCTGCAACGCTTGATGGTATTGAAATTGCGCAGATGATCCGAAAGGCCAGCTCGGAGTCGGACTCTGCCCATTCAAGCAGTTTGCGAAGCTGGCCGTTCAAGTACAGCAATTTCAACCCGCATTCATACTTCAGAGAAGTTTGCGACAAAGCCCTCGCTATCACCATTGTTGGATGCGATGGCATCATCAGCGATGCCGCCCTGATCCGTCAGAACGTATAAGTACGCCGCCTTTCCCGGTGTGACCTTGGAAAGTTCCCGCGTTGTCAGGTGATCGAGAACCGCCTGAACGTCGAGACCGCGCACGAATACTTTCTTCAAAGGCAACATATCAAACATTCCCGCGCACTCGCGAGCCGCATCGTGTTCATCGTTAGGATCGGTGTCGTATGTCCAGGCGGTGCCCATACCGTTCCAATCCTCAAGCCCTGATCCAAGCGCGGCGTGGCGTGACGCAAGGGCGGATGTGCGGCTGAGTTCTCCGGTCATGGATGTTCCTTTCTAGTACCATTCGTCCGGCATCTGCGCTTTGCGCTCTGACACAAAGTCTTCAAGAGAGACTTGGATGCCGGGATTCATTTCGGGGCGCTGAAAGCCGTTCAACATCTGTTGCCAACACGCAGTGGCGCGCCGGTCCGCCGTAAGCGCACCGTTTTCAGCCCAAGTCTCATAGGGCCCTGTGTCAGAAATCTGTGGCTCAAAATTCGCCGTCGCGTAGTGCCGCAGCGTGTGGCTGGTCGACAGGAAATTCTTGCCCGGGTCTGTTTCAAAATAGGCATCACGGCCAAAGGCCTCGTCATCCGTTTCGAAGCCCTGCAACAGTTTCAGCATTGCACCACAATGGTCGAGATCTAGGATGAATTTCTCGTAGGACATCACAAGCCCACCTTCGAGCCAGCCTGCCGCATGCCAAACCTGATGGGCCCCGGACAAAAGCGTGGACCACATGGCACCGGTGCTGTCCTGCATGGCTTGTCCGTCCGGGGCATTCGACGCGGTGATCTGTCCTCCGCCGGATCGTACTGGCACTCCAAGTCTTCGGCCCAGTTGCGTAAGCGCCATCGTTGTCATGTTCGCCTCGGGCGATCCAAAGGTCAGAGCACCCGTGCGCAGGTTCATGCTGGAGTGGAATGAGCCAAACACCACCGGACAGCCGGGGCGCACCAGCTGCGCAAGCGCGATGCCAACCATCGCCTCGGCCAGTGTTTGCGCCGCCACTGCCGCCGGTGAAAGCGGCCCCATGGCACCCGCGAAAATCGCAGGGGAGACGCAGACACATTGGCCCGCCTCTGCATAGATCCGCAGAGCCCGTGACATGGTGTCATCATAAATCAACGGCGAATTGACGTTGATATTGGCCTGCATCACCGCGTGGCGATCCATGAAGTCGCGTCCGAAGACGAAGCGTGCCATCTCAATACTGTCCCGCGCGCGGTTGGGCGCCGTGACAGAGCCCATAAAGGGCTTGGTCGAGAGCGTCAGATGCGCCAGCATCATGTCGAGATGGCGCTTGTTCACCGGGATATCTGTCGGCTCGACAACAGTACCACCTGAATGGTGCATGGCAGGCGCAAGATAGGCCAGTTTCACGAAATTGCGGAAATCCTCGAGCGTCGCATAGCGCCGACCCTGTGCCAGATCGCTGACAAAAGGAGAGCCATATCCCGGCATCAGCACAACGTTGTTGCCGCCAAGCGTTACAGTCTTGGCCGGGTTGCGGGCATGTAGCTGAAACTCGCTTGGGGCCGTAGCGCAAAGCGCGCGGACATGACCCGGTTCAAACCGCAGGCATTCGCCATCGATGTTTGCACCTGCTTGAGCGAAGAGATCCAGCGCCGTTGGATCGCCCCGGAATTCGACACCGATATTGCTCAGAATCCAATCGGCCTGATCTTCGATCCGGGTTAGTGCCGTATCGCTCAGAAGATTGTATGCAGGTATCTTGCGACCCCTGAACGGCGTGCTTTGAGAGGGCTTGTTATTACGAGCCAAGCGACGTCGGCGCACGCGGCTGCGGTTCCCCGCCGCTTCTGATGTGTCTGCTGCTGCGTTCAAAGGGTCCAACGTCACTACTTCGTTTCACGAACTCGACCGAAAGTCTGGGTCTTAGAAATCTGTTTGAAAATCGAAAATTTCTTTTCTCAGTGTTTAAATAATTTATACGCTATACTCATGACTACCCGCTTTCATCACCATGACTTGCTCAGGCTATTTGCCGAGATTGCCCGCTATTCCAGCTTTTCGACGGCGGCGGCGGCGCTCAATATGACCAAGGGCGCGATCAGCTATCAGATCAAAACGCTTGAGGCCGATCTTGGGGTGATCCTGTTCCAACGAACAGCGCGTGGTGTCATTCTCACCGGTGAAGGACTGAAACTGCTCGCGATCTGCCAGACCCGATACGAAGAAATCGAAACCGAAATTCGGGCGTTGAAGGGGGTTTCGACGCGTTCATTGACCGTTGGGGTCTCGACCTATTTCGCTGCGCGCTGGCTTTCGCCTCGTTTGATGTCGTTCATGCAGAGCCACCCGGACGTTCAGCTTCGCATTCAACCGATGATCGAGTTTTCAGCGCACGAATTGCAAGGTGTGGATCTGACAATCAGATGGGGCAACGGGAACTGGAAAGACGGCACCGTGACACCCTTCTTGCCCATGCCGCCTTTTCCTGTCGGTAATCGGGCGGCAACCGACATGGTGGACCGGTTGGGGATGGAAGAGGCAATATCGCATCTGACCCTGCTCAGAGATCGTGATGACAGCAATGCCTGGTCAGATTGGCTGAACGCCGCAAAGCTTCCTCCGCAATCAAGGCGGGATGTCCTGATCATTCCCGACCCGAATGTCCGGGTGCAGGCCGTCGTTGACGGGCAGGGGATCGCCTTGATGGATGATCTAGTTTGGGACGAATTGGAGATTGAACGGCTGTTTTGTTTGTCCAAGACCGAATTGCCCGACTACGGATATTTTCTGGTTAGCCGCCATAGTGCCGCTTCGAGCGAAGCGGAACAGGCCTTCTCGGACTGGATTCAGGACCAAGCCTGACACCAATCCCTCTGGAGTTTCTTTCGAGTTTTTATTATATGGCGTATAAATTTTTGCAGGAAACCCGGAAGATGCCCACTGGACATATCATGATGGCAATGAGCCTGGATGGATTTGTTGCGCGGCCCGATCACCGGCTCGATTGGTTGGAAAAGCAACCGACTGTGGATGAAGATCACGGGTTTGCCGCCTTTCAGGACAGTGTCGATGTGATCGTGATGGGATCGGGCTCGTATCGGACAGTTCGAGGCTTTGGCGAGTGGCCTTACACGAAACCTGTGGTCGTTCTCAGTCGCTCAATGAAGCCCGACGACATCCCTGAAGATCTGCGCGATAAAGTGGAAGTCTCAGACAAAGCGCCTGAGGATTTGATGACAAGCTTCGACGTACGCGGATTCAATCGCGTCTATGTGGATGGCGGCGCGATTATTCGCTCGTTCCTGAAAGCCGGACTGGTTGAAGACATGCGGATCACTCTGGTTCCCATACTCCTAGGTGAGGGCATTCGTATTTTTGGCGTGACCAAGGGCGACGTTGATCTGGAACTGGTAGCGGTCAACAGTTTTCCCTCGGGTCTGGTAGATCTCGACTACAGGCTGAAAGCCACGTGACGAAAGCTTCTTCACCCGGGCGACCGCTGAAGGCCGATCAGCGCCTTTCGAAACTGCTGATCCTGAAGTCTGCCTTGCCGATTGTTCAAAGCGAAGGCGTTGACGCGCTATCGTTTCGAATGCTTGCCGATCAGCTTGGCGTCACACCGATGGCTGTGACTTATCACGCTGGAACCAAGAAACAGCTCTTGTCCGATTTGGTAGAACTGGCATTTGCAGGCGTCTTGGTAGGTGTGGGCGGGGACGCTCCGGTCGAACGGGCCAGAAGCATAATGGCGACTTACTATGATTATGCTTTGAAGAACGCCAATCTCCTACGGGCGATTCTGGACGATGTGACGCTCTTGAGCGCGGACCTCGCAAACGTGGGTGCTGAGTTGAAGGCCAGCACGGACCAGCTTGAAAACAGCGATGGCGGTGACGTTCTTGTTCACCTGCTGATCGACTATGCACACGGGTTTGTACTCTCTGCCTCCAGCGGAGCAAACAATTCCCTGACAATAGACGATTTTCTGCGTGGGATTGACTGGATCCTTGTTCAAGCGGCGGGTGATGGCACGGCGGCTTGATTTGAAAACATGCGCGTCAGCTGGCTTTGTCGCAAACTTCTCTGAAGTATGAATGCGGGTTGAATTTGCTGTATTTGAACGGCCAGCTTCGCAAACTGCTTGCATGGGCAGAGTCCGACTCCGAGCTGGCCCTTTCGGATCATCTGCGCAATTTCAATACCATAAAGCGTTGCAGAGGCGGACGCAATCGACTTGAAACCGAGCATTGGGCGGATTCGACGTTTGATAAAACGGTGGTCCTGTTCCACGACGTTGTTGAGGTACTTTCGCCTAACCATCTCGATCAGGATCGGACAACCGAAGCCTTTCAACATCCTGTTGATGGCTTTGATACCAGCCGTGTTGGCTCCGCTTTTGTCGATCACTATCTTTCTCGGGGACCCGTTTAGCTCGAGCGCACGGGCAAAGAGTTTTGTCGCTGCAGCTTTATTCCGGCGCTCGGACAA
Organism: Ruegeria sp. YTSC199; assembly: GCF_059609725.1. Lineage (NCBI taxonomy): Bacteria > Pseudomonadati > Pseudomonadota > Alphaproteobacteria > Rhodobacterales > Roseobacteraceae > Ruegeria > Ruegeria sp. YTSC199. The sequence continues at coordinate 8,656 of NZ_JBXWMF010000028.1, read as the reverse complement.
CATGAAATCAAGGGTTTGTCCGTGTTTGTCGACCGCGCGGTACAGGTAGACCCATTTGCCTTTGACCCGCACATATGTCTCATCCATTCGCCATGATCGATCGCAGGAGCGCTTCTGACGACGCGCCCGGTCGGCGACCGTTGGAACACATTTGACAACCCAACGGCTCAGGGTCGCATGATCGACCGAAACGCCTCACTCAGCCAGGATTTCTTCCGGACCCCGGTGCGAAACTGAATATCGCAGATAGACGAACACCGCGTGCAAGATCCCACCCTTTGAAATGAACTCCCTTGAATGAGATTGTCGCCACCTGCCCCTGTCTGTTTTGGGCATGCATCTATTAAATCTTCAATCGACCTAACAGGTACTCTCAGAGTGTTCGACAAAGTCACCTTCTTTGGTGGCTATTCTGCAGCGTCCGGAACCGTCGCTTCTGCGTATACTCCTTTCACACGTTCCTTTGTCGGATCAAAATGCGGGAATGGCACGACCCTAGCTTTCAGCCGTTTTTGTTGGCCGTCAAGTTGCCCGATTTCAATGTCGGCCCCAACGGTAGCATGGGTAACCGAAACCCGACCCAACGCGATGACTTTTCCCAGAGCGGGAGATTTCATCGCGCTTGTAATCTCTCCGACCTGCGCTTTTCCAACGCGCACGCAGTCGCCGGGCGAGGGGACCGTGCCCCCTTCGATCTCAAATCCAACCAGTTTCCGCTGGGGGTGAGCCTTGCGTTCTTCGACAGCTGCCCGCCCGATGAAATCGTCGGTCTTTGACTTCAGAGGCACGGTGAAGCCGATGCCGGCCTCAAACGGGTCCGTCTGATCGTCGAATTCTGACCCGGCAAAGATCAAGCCACCTTCGATCCGCAACATGTCAAGCGCCGCAAGGCCAAGCGGTGCTATGCCATACTCCTGACCGGCTTCCCAGACGCGATCAAAGATTTCGACGGCATCCCTTGGGTGGCAGAAGATTTCATATCCCAGCTCGCCGGAATAGCCCGTCCGGGAGATCACAACAGATTTTCCTTGCACATCACCAACCCTGGCGACGGTAAACCGAAACCACAGCAGTTCTTCGATCGTCGGTTGCTGAGGTGGGGTCCAAAAGATCTTGGATAGGATTTCGCGGCTATGCCGCCCCTGTACCGCGATATTGTGCAATTGATCAGTCGAATTGCGCACCCAAACGTTCATGTTTCGCTTGAGCGCCTGCTCCTGCAGCCACAATCCACTGGTATCATTGCCGCCAATCCAGCGGAAATTGGTCTCACCCAGCCGATAGACTGTGCCATCGTCGATCATGCCGCCGTGCTCATAGCACATGGCCGCATAAACGACCTGACCAACGCTCAGCTTTTTCATGTTGCGGGTCACGCAAAGCTGCATCAGCTCTTCGGCGTCGGGTCCGACGACCTCGTACTTGCGCAACGGGCTGAGGTCCATGACGGCAACCTTGTCCCGACAGGCCCAATACTCCGCAATCGCGCCGTGATTGGTCATCGTGTTGGGCAGCCAATAGCCGTTGTATTCGACGAAATCACGGGTATGACGTGCAAAGCAGTCGTGAAATGCTGTTTTCTTGGTTTCTTCCACATCCGCCTCCGCAGATTTTCTATAGCCGTAGGATCGTTTGAAATCCTCGGTCGCCTTGTAGGTTCGCACCTGAATATCGGTTGGGTTCCAACCGTTTGCCGGGTCGATGTCGCAGGGACAGCCGGTGCTGACGCAGACCAAATCTGTCAGCGCCCGCAGCAGGACGAAGTCGCCCGGTCGCGACCAAGGATCGTCCATCCCGATGGCATTGGCGTCGTCCAGCATCGTGTTGAAAAAGAAGTTGATCGCTGGCCAACCGCCTCGCGGTTTGATGCCATATTGATCCAGATCCTTGTTGATGTTGTCCGAGCAATTCACATGGCCCGGATAGCCAAGGTCTTCGTAATATCGCGCGGTACAGGCGAGACCGAAGGTGTCGTGGCGCCCGCACGTATCCTGCACAATCTCGACCAGCGGTTCCTGATCCACCGACCAGTATTTCGAGAATATGCCCGGTTGAGGATACAAGCTGCCCATCAGGCTGCGTGTTGTTGTCGGATCAATCTCACGCTCGATCCCCTGATCCAATGCGCGGCGGCTGAAGGCTTGAAAATCCGAGCACTCGCGCCCGCGGACATCCACGATCTGAATGAACTCTCCGGCCTTCACTTCGTAGGAGTGCGCATTGCCCGGCTGAATATTGAAGTCCTTAAGCGGGTCGGCCAGCGGGTCGGGCGGGCCGACATCGGGCTTTTCCAATCCGGGCGCCGAGCGCTGAATGTACAGGATGACATCTGTGGGTGGATTGTTGTCCTCTGGGCGCATCGCCTCACCCGGTGCGGCGACGATCAAAAGGCCATCATTTTCAGCAACGAAATGAACCATGTCGCCGGGGCGCGATCCATCCGTGAAGGCCTGGATTGCATCGCCATTTCCTATGTCGAACCCGGCAACTTCCAAGGCGCGCAACACTTTCTTGCCGGAAGGCGACCCGTTTGCCAGCGTCGCTATCAAACCCTCGGGACGCCCATGGCCCACCGCACCTAGCATAGCTGCATCGGAGCTTCGGTCAGGGGCAAAGAAGACCATTTCCGCGGGTTGCATTCCATCGCGGTCCAGCAGCGTGATTGTATCGCCCTTGGACACCGGAACAGCGCGCGACCCCATTCCGGGGACCGGGTGGCGCTCCGTTCCATGTGGTAGGATTGGAAGGCCGGGGGCCACAACCCCGCTGCGTTCGAAAGGAACTTCGAATACCGGCTTCACGTTCATAGTGCATTTTCCTGAATGGCTTCGGTTTGGCCGCGGTGAGTGACGACCAGCAGACATCCTGCCTCGGTTCGCGAATAGTGGCTTGACCCAGCTGCAAGGCTGACAAAGTCGCCGCTGCAATATTTAAATCCGTCGTGATCGGTCAGATCGCCTTCGAGGATGAAGAACTCCTCCGGTCCATGATGGATATGAGGGTTCGAGCGGGTTCCCGGCGCCATTTTCATCAGATAGCTGCCTTGCCCGGTTTCCTCATTAAAGCTGACGTTCTTCCACCAGACCTGCGCATCGGGCAGGCCTTCCATCTGCATTCTGACAAACCCCAGGTCGTCGAAACGGGTAACGGTGCGTGTACTTTGCTGCTGTGCCATTTCAATCAAGCCCCAACCGCTTTTTCCGCTGTTCTGCCCAGCTGCTGATTGCCATGTCAAAGGTCAACGCCATCAGCGATACGTTCAGGCCGAGAACGAAGTTCTTGCCCAGCTCGGTGCCCGCCAGCGTTCGCTGCAGTTCCTGCCCCAGATCCTGCGTACCGATGAACGCCGCGATGATGACCATGAAAAAGGCGAACATGATGGCCTGATTGAACCCGACGGCCATTGTCGGCAGCGCCAGCGGAAATTGCACCGACATCAGCTTTTGTCGACGGGTCGAGCCAGACATGTCTGCTGCCTCGGTCATTTCCGGCGGCACGCTGCTGAGGCCAATAATCGTGTATCGGATCAGTGGCACGGCGGCGAAGATCAGGATCGAGAACACAACGGCCACGTCATTGACCCCGAACAACATGATCGCCGGGATCAGGTAGATGAAGCTGGGGAAAGTTTGCGCTGTATCGCAGGCTAGCAGAATGCTCTTGGACCAGCGGTTTGACCGGGCTGCAATAACGCCCAACGGAATCCCGATCAACGTTGCCAGCGCAACGGCTGAGATCACAGTGTAAAGTGTGATGACCGACCGGTCCCACCAGCCTGAAAACGCGACAATCGTAAAGAAGATCGCGGCATAGATTCCGGGCTTCCGGCCCCCGACCCAATAAGCAAAGGAAACCACCAACAAGATGAACGCGGGTGTTGGTATGGCAAGCAATGTGTTGCGGAAAGGAATCAAAACCTTGACGTTCAGGAACCAGCGCAACCATTCAGTTGTCCCTTTGATCACATCGATGGCCAGGAACGACTTGATCACCACGTCGATTTCTTTGCCTTGGCTGAGATGCTGCTTGCGGCCAATTTCCGCGAGGATCGGGAACACCTGCGCCAGCAGAGTAAACCCAACAAACAGACCGAGAGCGACCAGAGAAATCTGGTGTCGTTTCCACCACGGCGTTCCGCGTTCGAAGTGAACAGGTTGCTTGACGACCCAGGCCTTCGACATCCGATCAAGCGTGACGGCCAATAGGACGATGGTCACACCGATCTCGAATGAGCGACCGAGTTTAAAGCTGCCCATCATTGCCAGCAGTTTCGCTCCAAGACCGGGCATACCGATAAAGGCGGTCAGAACCACCATCGCCAGACACAGCATGATCACCTGATTGACGCCAACCAGAACTTCGGTTCGCGCGGCCGGAACGTAGACATGGCGCAACATTTGCCAGCGTGTGCAACCAGACATCTGCCCCGCCTCTATCACTTCGGGGCTGACCTTTTTCAGTCCCAAAGTGGTCATCAGGATCATCGGAGGTATGGCGAATGTAATTGTCGCGACGGCCCCTGCAGTGGGGCCGACCTTGAAAAAGATCACTGCCGGCAAGAGATAGGTAAAGAAGGGCAGGGTTTGCAGTATGGACAGGATGGGCTTCAGCATCCGCTCGAACCAGCTGTATTTCCAGGCGGCGATGCCCAGTATCAGACCCAGCAAAAACGCCAATGGTGCCGCAACCACGATGACGGACATTGTCTGCATGGCGATCTTCCACTGTCCGATTGCGGCGGTCCAGATGAAGGTTCCGGCGCCCAATGCGGCCAGCCGCCAACCACCCACGGCATAGCCGACGACCGCTGCCACGGCGGCGATCGCGGACCATGGGATCGGGCCCAGGTATGGCCAGCGCCGCTTGCCCTCCAATAGATTTGCCGAGGTATCCAGCAGGAACTCCAGCGGACCCTCGGCAATAAAGCGGGTGACATAGATCAGACCGAGATCGTTTTGAATGAAGTTGAAAATTGCATCCAGAACCTGCGCTGTCGGCGGTATTGCGGCTTCGGGGATGCGGTTCAGCCACTCTGGAAGAATACCGACGGCCTTGGCGAGGATCATCGCAAAGGCGGTGACAAGCAGTGCGGTGAGGACTTTGGTCCGTCCCCAAGTTCTGCCCGAAGTGTCCGGTATTTCGGTGGACAATGTTGCCATCATTCCGCTCCAAGCAGAACGTTCAATGCGGTGTCGCGCTCCAGAACCCCGGTGACAACGCCGTTGTCATCCGCGACCGGCAAAAAGATGCGGTTGTCGTTGACCAACACCCGCGCCAGTTCGTGAATAGTTGCGCCGCCATTGATCGGGGTGCCCTCCAACGCATGCCCGTTGACGGGTTTTGCCAGCCCCTTCGCGTGCACGACGCGGGCTTTGTCGATATCTTCTGTAAACTTGGCCACGTATTCCGTAGCAGGGTTCATCACGATCTTGTCGGGGGTATCGCATTGCTCGACCGCGCCATTACGCATGATTGCAATCCGATCCGCCAGACGCAGCGCCTCATCAAAGTCATGCGTAATAAAGACGATGGTTTTACCCAACATTTCTTGCAGGCGCAGGAATTCATCCTGCATTTCGCGGCGGATCAGCGGATCAAGCGCCGAGAAAGGCTCATCCAGAAACCAGATATCCGGTTCAATCGCCAAGGATCGGGCGATGCCGACCCGTTGCTGTTGGCCACCGCTGAGTTCACGCGGGAAGTACTCCTCACGACCCTCAAGGCCGACCAGCTTGATAACTTCCAGCGCACGTTCGCGTCGGTCGTGGCGATCCTGTCCGCGCATTTCCAGTGGGAAAGCTACGTTGTCAAGAACCGTGCGATGCGGCAGCAGACCGAAGGACTGGAACACCATGCCCATCTTCTTGCGGCGCAATTCAATCAGATCACGCTCGCTCAGGGTCATGATGTCTTGGCCGTCAACCTCAATCGTTCCGCCTGTAATGTCGTGCAAGCGAGAGAAGCAACGCACCAGCGTCGACTTACCTGAGCCTGATAACCCCATGATGACCAGCATTTCGCCACGGCTAACTTGGATCGAGACATCCTTGACCCCGGCGATGTACCCATCCGCGCGAATCTCATCGAAACCGCGGCCGGCGGGCATGGACTTCAGATAGCTCTCTGGTGAGGGCCCGAAGAGTTTCCAGACATTTTTTGCTGAGATGACAGGCGCTGTGGCGGACATGGCTGCCTTTCTATCTTGTTGAGCGCGGCCTCATATCGCTCAGAGGATCAAGGCCGCGCCAGTTTCAGTACTTGTGACCGTGCCTTTAGCTGCAGGCGCTGATCCAGGGATCAACAACATCGCGGTTTGCGTCCAACCATTCTTCGGCGGCTTCTTCCGGCTCCAGCTCATCAGTGTCGACCAGCTTCGCCATTTCTGCAATCTGAGGGTTGGTGAAGGAAATCTTGGTTAGCGCGCAATATGCGGCGGGCCATTTGTCATTCATGCCATCCCAAGCTGCCTTTTTCAGATAGCCCTTGGCAGGGTTGCCACAATCATACAACGCATCCGGGTTCGGACCCTTGGCCGGATCCTTGTCGCATCCGTCTTCCCAAGCCGGGAACTCAACGAACTCACCGGGCCATACGGCCTCTGCAAAATTTGGTGTCCAGTTGAAGACCAATACTGGTTTTTTGTCGGCTTCAGCCGCACCAATCTCCGCCCACAGAGCTGCGGCTGACCCCGCATTGATCACGGTAAAGTTCAGATCGAGCGCTTCTGCGCGCTCTTTACCATGCTTCAACCAGTCGACGGGACCGTCCAGATACCGGCCCTTATCGCCGGTTTCAGCTGTGGCGAACAGGTGCGCACAGTCGTTCAGTGCCTCCCAATCGGGCAGTCCGGGACAGGATTCCTTGGTCCACAGGGGATACCACCAGTCCTCGCGTGTGACCGCATCATGATCACCCGCGTCATGCAAACCACCCTTTTCCAGCGCTGCTCGGTAGGAAGCACCAAACGCGCCTTCCCAAACTTCCATCTCAAGCGCGACATCACCCAGGCGCACTGATTCATAGACCGCCTGGCTGTCGGTGGTAACGTATTCGACGTTGTTGCCCATCTCTTCGAAGATCAGGCCGACGACGTTCGACATTACTATCTGGCTGGACCAGTTGTGAATTGGGATGACGATCGGGTCGCTGCTGTCTTCGGCAATCGCCCCTGTTCCCGCTACTGCTGCCAAGGTTGCAGCAGAAAGTAGGTTTGTAAGTTTCATGTTTGCTCCCTGAGTGACGTTCGTTTTTTTGGATTGGGACTCTTCTGGCCCCGGATTCGTGCATTCTGCCTAATGTTGCCCAAGATGCAGAACAGAGATTTGAGGGGCTTTGACCATAATTTCTTGAGGCTAATCTGACTTTTTGTTATCTTAACAGACAGTTGTCTGATCGGATGCTTGCAGGTTCGGGCAAATGTCTTTGATCGCGACAACCTCCAATTCGGGAATCCGCCCTCAAGTGCCAAAAAAAACTTCAGTCACCGGGAAAGTCCTTCCGCCACTAGACTATCTGCTGGCGTTTGAAGCCGCCGCAAAGGCGCAGAGCTTTGCGCAAGCCAGCAAAGTTCTAAACATCTCGGAAACCGCGATCAGCCGCAAAGTGCGCTTGTTGGAACAACACTATGATGTGCCCTTGTTTGTGCGTGGGCATCGTTCAGTTTCCCTCACCCAACAAGGGGCGATCCTGCTGACCACTGTGGAAAAATCGTTGGATCTGATGCGGGATGTCAGCCGTGACATGCTGGCCAAGCATCAGGCCAATACGGTCTCGATTTCGGCGACCAATTCTGTTGCGTCTCTTTGGCTGATGCCGCAACTTCGTAAGTTTAACAAATCCAATGGCCGTATCCGTATTTCGCTGGTTTCCTCTGACAGTGACGCAGAGTGTCTGTCAGATTCGATGGACCTGACGATTTTACGTGGGGATGGCGATTGGCCGGGATACGAGGCAAAGCTTTTGTTCGGAGAAACTGTTTTCCCGGTCTGCAGCCCCGAGTATCTCAAAAGCCACCCGAATGCGGCGGATCTTTCGTCTCTGCCGGAACTTGACCTCATTGAAGTCACCAGTAGTCATGCTGAATGGATGACATGGCGCACGTGGTTCGGTGGCAACGGTGTATCTATGACGTCAATGGACCAGGCCGTGGCGTTCAACACCTATCCGCTATCGGTGCAAGCTGCAGTCGATGGATTGGGTATTGCATTGGGTTGGGCCCATCTTGTTGACCCTTTGCTTGATAGCGGCGCCTTGGTCAGGCCAGTCCAGAGCGCATCGGTTCGAACGCAGTCCGGTTATTACTTGTTGAAAAGGCCACTTCACAAAGCTTTCCCGGAGCAGCGTATTGTAGAAGATTGGTTGCTGGGTCTCAGCGCGGGTCGAAAAAGATACGCCTGATCCCGGTGTCTGCCGCTATTTCTTGATGGCGATCTAAGTAACTTCCCCAGGTGCGACTAGCTCACGTATTGACCCAAGGGAATATTTATTTACTTTAAAGAAAAAATGCAAACGAATCTGGTTTGGCCCATCGCCATTCCGGTTGGAACAATAATAGCCAATTATATGCAGGGAGACCGAAACCCAATGAGCTACAAATCCGACATCGAAATCGCCCGCGAAGCGAACAAGAAGCCGATTCAGGAAATCGGTGCCAAGA
>NZ_JBXWMF010000027.1:0-64337 GCF_059609725.1 Ruegeria sp. YTSC199 | reverse complement strand
GACGATGACTTCATCGATGTCACCTACGTCCAATCACGGGCATGAGCAACCGAACAACAGTTAACGTGACAACACCCTCGAAACACCAACCGCGTCTGCCAGTGATTGAATAGTCCAGGCAATATCATCCGTTGGAGCACACAGGCTTGAAACCGTGCAACCGGCGGGCTCGGGTGTGCTCGGTTTCCCCGGGTATGCAAAGAAGGCAACGGGTTGGTCGGTGCCGATCAAAATGATTGACGAGGTCTGTTCAAGCTGAGCGATCTTGGGCGCAATTGGATATACAAGTTGATCCAATTTGGCAGCCCCGGCACCCTTCGAAATTCGAGGGATTAATGTATCCGCCAACAGGCGGCATCCGGTTTTGACGGAAATTTTTCCAGCCAGTACACAAAGTGGACCAAAAAGCGCGGACCCACCTATCATCAAAGCCGCGTTTGCAGTCTTCAGACGCATGGCTGCGGCCTCGATGTCTTCCAAGGACGGACGATGAAGCGGTTGGGCCAGAATGCTATTCGTCGCAGGGCCGGTCGCTGCATCCCAAGCAGTATCGGCGGGAAGAACAAGAGTGGCGATCTGGCCGTTTTGAGATCGGGCGGCCTGGATGGCTGCGGTCCCGTCCGATGCGACGCTTGTGGCCTGATCAGAAATTCGTGTCCAATGGCTTATAGCCTGACTTACACCTACAATGTCGCCTCTGAGTGGGCTTTCATAGCGCAGGTGATGTGTTGCGTGATCTCCCACCACATTCACGATCCCGGATCCTGATTTTCGGGCGTTGTGTAGATTGGCAAATGCGTTGCCTAGCCCCGGTGCAAGATGCAGCAGAGTGCCGGCGACGTCTCGTTTCATGCGGTAGTAGCCATCAGCGGCGCCCGTCGTTCCACCTTCGAACAGACACAGAACACAGTTCATCTCAGGATGTCTATCAAGAGCCGCAACAAAGTGCATTTCAGACGTGCCTGGATTGGCGAAAACAGTATCCACGCCGTTGTGAAGAAAGGTTTTGACTAACGATTCTGCGCCGTTCATTCGATCCCCGCCAACTCTGATTTCAACAAACTTTATGGGATAGGCAATCCAAAAGTAACTGAAAAAGCTTGCAATGATGTGCAGGCCGTCAATCGTCATCGATGCCCTCGCGCCGTAAGACTTGCCATGTTGAATACCGCGGGGTCGCGGTGGTTTTCGACCTATTCAAGTCGAACTCGGATCGCCCAGACATGCATAGGTTTTAGCGGCCGCTTCTGACCGACGATACGTCCCTTGTTCCAGGTTGGGCGAAGCGCGCGAATGGCAGGTAAGTTTGGATTTCCATGACTGATCCTCCGATCCGCCATACCCTCCCACAACGACAACCCGACATCTGCGAGACAATATCACAGGATGCTGAGACCCAATGAGGCATTTCAATTTCAGAACGGGCCGTTGGTAGTCTGTGCTATCGTTCAATTGCCTGCGATTGATGCACAGGTTGGATTTGGGGGATTATGTGATGACGAGCGACATTACGGTTGTAGGTTTAGGTGCCATGGGATCTGCGTTGGCGGCAGCCCTTTTGGACGCCGGGCGAGACGTGACTGTCTGGAATCGTTCGCCAGACAAAATGAAGCCTTTGGTGGAGCTCGGCGCTCGAAGCGCCTCCGACTTGGATGAAGCAATTTCCTCAAGTTCGAAGACGGTCATTTGCCTGTTAAACTATTCAACCACAAATACCTTGTTTGGAGCACCACAGGTCTCGAAAGCTGTTTCCGGCCGCAGTGTCGTTCAGCTTGGTACGTCATCTCCTCAGGAATCCGAGGACAGTAAAACTCAATTCAATAACTGGGGTGCCGCTTACCTTGACGGAACCATTATGTGTTGGCCCGGAAATATCGGAACTCCCTCAGGTCGGATCGCTGTCGCGGGGGACAAAGCCGCATTTGATGAGTGCGAAACTGACTTGAAGATACTCGCCGGCGATATGCGTCATCTGGGTCCGAATGTCCGTTCGGCTGCGGCTTTGGAACTTGCGTTTCTGTCGCGCCTCCTTGGCATTATTTTCGGGTCAATCCACGGCGCATTGGCCTGTGAAGCTGAAGGCGTGCCCGTATCGGAATTCACGTCCATCTTGCCACCAGGAGACAGAGCTATTCCGTTGACCGAAACAATACACGCCGGTTCATTCGATCAGATTTCCAAAGGTGGTGCCTCGGTCGACGTAGCCGCAGAGGCAGTCACTGGCCTATATGACCATGCGGTTTCAATGGGTATCAATAGCGAGCTTCCGTCCTTGATGCGTGATTGGGTGAAGAGGGCGCAAAATGCAGGTTTCGGAAAACAAGAAACCGCAGCGGTCATCAAAACACTTAGAAAGCAGTGAGGCCTGTGCGGCCGCTCTGGAGGCAACTGACCGAAATGTGCGGCAGCGAGGATTGTTGCCCGAACTGACAGGTCTCGGGACAAAAACCGACGTTTTTGGCAAACACTTACAGCGGAAAATGCAGAGTTTACCTTTGTCGGGGGGGGGTGGACAATTTGTGTAAAAAACACTCGTTCCAATTACCACACCGGAAGCAAAAACAAGGTCGAATAATATGCTCTATCTCAGCGTCATTCTTAACCTCGCAGCGTCCTTGGGCGTATTGGCAATGGGACTAAAATACGTCCGCGCGGTTCCTCCTTTGGACTATCATGCTGAAATCACCAAAAACAATGAACTCAGCGAAGAAACCCTGCGAATACTTGGCGCGCTTTACAAAGTGATGGGCGGTGGCTTTTTGTCACTTGGGATTGTTCTGGCTATGCTCGCGCTATTCGGCGTTTCCAACGACCTACTATGGGCAAAACTAGCAATCCTGGTCGGCGCTCTTGTCGCTGGCAGTTGTTCCGCTTTTTTCCCTCGCGAAGTCGAGAAGACTACTGGCGTAAGAACACCTTGGCGGATTGCAGCCTCGCTGACAGCACTGGTCGGGATTGCTTTTGTGATCTCGATACTATGAAGATTTGCATTTGCATAATTTGTCGAGTGAGTTCAATTGCTCATGTCTTGGAGTTACCGCATTGCATAGTTGAAATTAATTTGACCGCTTTGGGCTCTATGGTTTTGCTCTGATTTGGTGGACACCTAGAATAGGCGCAGACAGCGTCGGGAGGTGTCGAATGACGAAGCCGAAGCGATACAAGCGGTACAGCGCAGAGTTCAAACGGGAAGCTCTGCGCCGGGCTGCGGAAGAAGGGATGACGGATAAGGCTGGGTCCAGGATGCTGACCCGCGCCGATTTCGCCCGGCGTCATTCCATGACATCCGCCGCACTCGAATGCCAGCAGACGGCCTTGCTCAAGATCGGCTGCGTCAAGTTCCCCCGGCTTTAAAGCTTCTACCGCCGCAGGACCAGCACCCCTCTCCCTCAAAAACGTGACGATTTCGGTTCGCCCCTTCGTCCCCGCAAACTGAATTGGAGGCCAACCAAAACGATCCTGCGCGTTAATGTCGGCGCCGTTTTCTAGCAACATGCGGGCGGCTTCGATTGATCCGCGCTCGGCCGCCTGGTGAAGCGCCGTAGAATTATATTCGCCTCCGCGAAGGTTTGGATCAGCACCGGCTTCTAACAGTGCCGCGACAATTTCGGTGTGATTGTTTCGGGCGGCAATCCCCAATGCCGTGCCGAAATCCGTCTCAGAACTAGGTTCAGCACCCACTGACAAAAGGTGGTTAACCACCTCGGCTTGCCCACGCTGGGACGCAAAGTAGAGAGGCCTCGCTAGCGTTTCCGGATCGTGGTGCGAACCGTCGGGAAGGGCTTTTTTCAAGGCAAGAATGTCACCCGAGCTTGCTAAGGAAACCAAATCTTGCGCCGTACTGGTGCCGGGCAAGAGTACAAAAAAGACAAGCAAACAAAGTTGACGGAAGTAGCGAAAGAGCATCACCGCCTCCTCATTTCAGGGAATCTGACTAAGGAACCGTAGCACGTGGAGCGCACTGCGCCAAAAGGCAGCTCTAACAAGAGGCAGTGTCGCCGTGTTCTGAAATGTGCGCGGTAGGCCGCTCGCAGCCCAAACCAGAAATTGGCGACGAAACTTCGCAATCCCATGTACGCAACTTTGCAGCCGATTGTTTGTCCCAGTCGAACGGCCATTTTGAAAGTAAGCGCCCGATATCAATAGGCATCCGTCATGTGCTTGACCAACGAGGTCAATTGTTTGTCACCATATCCATCCTCCCACGCCGCTTTTGTGCGGTCATGCATAATTCGGATGAAGTCAGCCGGTGCTTGCAAGGATAAGCAGATCTTTAGAGCGTCCTCCTGGGCCAAAGCGTAGACTTTCAACGAGGCTTCAGCGGCTTCGTAGTCCTCGGTCGGAACAGTTCGGGCAAAGAGATCGTGGTAATCATTAACCAATTTGATCGTGGCAGGGAGTTGATCGGCATAGACCTGCATCGGAACACCTGCTTTCCGGCAAACCAGTGCGCCGGATATCATCCCGAACATGAACCCTTGTCGGACAGTGAACAGACCAGCAAAAAGTGCTGCAAGAGCTGCGGGTTTCCCACCGACTTGGGCGGACTTTCCCCCAAGAGACCTTATGACTTCACCGTAGCGATCCCAGGTTCCGGCACTGCCCACGGTGAGGATGGTGGTGTCGCTGCTACCAATGCCCGAAGGGTATGCATTGATCATGCCCAACATGTATTCGGCGTTTTTTTTGCTAAGGAACGAGACTAATGAATCGGCATCGGACGTATCGCCGGTGCTCATGTCGCAGATTGTTTTTCCTTCCAAAGATACCCTTAGCCCACTGACCAATTCGACGGTTTCCCTGTGGCTCTTGATACAGACGATGACGAAATCGGACGCTGCAACAGCATCTTCCGGCGATACGCAAATCACTGCACCTGCATTTGCAAATGATCTTGTCTTTTCAGGTGTCCGATTCCAGACGCAGACGCTGTAACCTGCCTTGAGCAGGCAATGCGCCAGCGCCGAACCCATGTTGCCCAATCCGAGTACCGCAAGCGTTGCCATGGTTTCCTCCTGTTCTGGTCATTGGTGTTCCACGTCAACATGCGTAAGAATCGAGAAATCGCGTAGTTGTAAATTTTTCTGTATTGTTAGACTTTCTAGCTTATGGATTGGCAAACGTTACCCTCGCTGACGTCTCTCAGAGCCTTTACCGCCGCCGCAGAGTTTAGAAACTTGACCCGCGCCGCAGCGCGCTGAATGTGACCCATGCCGCGGTCAGCCAACAAATCCGAGGACTGGAGCAGCATCTAGGAACCCAGCTTGTTACTCGGACGCGACACGGTATCGCACTGACCGCACAGGGAGAATTCTTAGCGGCGGGTCTACATGAAGCATTCGCCTCAATGGCGTCCCTGACTGAGAGCATATCAAGTGCAGAGGCGGTTCGCCCATTGGTGGTCAGTGCAACACCAATGTTTTCAAGCGCATTCCTCATGCCGCGTCTATCGGCGTTTGTTCAGCAGTTTCCGGATATCGAGCTTCGGATCGACTCAACAATCCAGGCAGTCGACCTCAAACCAGGGGGCATTGACATAGCCATTCGATACGGCACCGGGCGCTGGTCGGGACTGGTCTCGCAAATGTTGCTACCAGGCTGTCTGACGGTGGTTGCTGCAAAAGAATTGATCGGAGAACGGGTGCTCAAAGTCCCAATTGAATTGGTCGACTTTACTCTTCTTCAGGAACAGGCTTCGGTCGAATTTGACCTGTGGTTGGAAAAGGTTGGAGTACCACCCGGTGCCGATAGGAGAGTTGTTCGTTTGCCGGGCAACATGCTGCTTGATGGAATCCGCCGGGGTGATGGTGTCGGGGCGACGGTTCCGGCATTCATTTCTGATGAATTGAAGTCTGGAGATCTCGTGGCGCTATTCGATGATCCAATACCGCAGATCGGATATCACCTCGTTACGCTGCCTGGACCAGTTCGCCCAGCGGCAAAGGTGTTTCAGAAGTGGCTTTCTAATTCAATTACCGAATATGAGAAAAGCCTTTTCAGATGGACGCCTGCTCACTTAATATAACCGTTATTGGTATTGAACCCGAATGGATAGCAACAACCCAAGCCGCCTTTCGATTGCTTGCAATCAACGACTATTTCTAACCAGATGCGGCCGTTTTTTGGCTCGATATAAGTATTCGGCAGGCCAATCCGCCAAGGCTTGCGGATGTATCTAGTTTCAGTTTGCAGCCGTAAGCATTCAGCAGGTCAACAGAAATGGCCAAACCCAAACCGGTGCCGCTGACAGAAGTGTCCAACCGCCCTCCGGAACGAAGCACGACTTCACGTGCATATTCCGGAATTCCGGGCCCGTCGTCATCAATGCAAATCTCAATGTCATCCTCAGTACTTCTAGCGGCGATATGGACCGACGTTCGAGACCACTTGACCGCGTTGTCAAGGATGTTTCCTATTACTTCTTCGACGTCCTGAGTATCCATTCGAACATGGAGGTCGGCCTCGCAATCAACTTTCAGTGATTTACCTTCGCGCTCTGCCATGACCGAAAACAATCTGGATAGCCTGGCGACCGAATCCGAAAGGTCAGATCGCGAGTGCGTAAGTTCAGCGGTGTTTGACGCCCGCATGCGCGCAAGAGAACGTTTTAGCTGAGCATCAATCCTGTTCAGCGCCTCATCGGCAGGTCCAGTGTCTGCCCCTTTATCCGACAAACTTGTCAATTCGTTTCGCAGTATCGCTGTCGGCGTTTTAAGCGCGTGCGCCAAGTCAGCCGCTTGCCGTCGGGAACCAGACACAATTTCGCGGTTTCTGTGCAGCAATTGATTGAGATCCTCAACAAGCGGCGAAACCTCTTCTGGATAGTCTTCAGGCGTCAGGTCGTCCCCCTGGTCCCAACGATGCGCCACATCTGCGCGCAGTTTCCTGAGGGGACCGATAATTGCAGACATCAACAACAGCGAGCCAGCAACTCCGATCAAACCCACCAATCCAAAAACCGGAAGCAAGTTGTTCTGAGCTGCCCGGCGTTCGCCGACAAGTTCGAGCCTGCTTTCGGCGACGGTCACGCCCCATTCGGTCCCGTCCTCGAAGGTGATTTTCTGGTAGGCTCCACGAACAGCCTCATTGTCTGGACCAGATGTGTTCCATGTGACTGCCTCTTCCGTCACGCGTGCAGGTTCGGAAATTGTTTCATCAAAGAGCGAGGCTGATGTAAATGTAGCTCCGCTACCGTCTGTGACCTGCCAGTATCTGCCTGAGTAAGGCGTTCCATAGGCCGGGTCGAACATCAGTTCGCGTAACGCTTCGGGGTTATCTGTGGTCGCGCTCAACCCGACAATTAGTTGCGTGTGCCTGTCGCGCAGCGTTTCGTCGAACTGATCCAGGACACGGGTGTTGATGTACGAAAACACAACCAGAGTTCCGACGCCGACGGAAAGCGCGCCAGTGGCAAGACCGCCAAACAATGCGCGTTGGCGCAGCGATAGCATCAGGCAGTATCGATCATGTAGCCGCGCCCTCTGACCGTTGTAATGAGGTCAGAGCCCAGTTTCTTACGCAGCCGGGTTATGAAAACGGCAATGGTGTTCGAGTCCCGGTCACCGTCGTATTCGTAGATGTGTTCTGACAACTCGGTGCGCGACACCATGCGTCCCATGTTGTGAGCAAGGTAGGTCAGGACAGCGATCTCTTGCGCGGTCAGATCGACAGGGATTCCACCAACACTGACCCGCCCGTTTCGTGTATCGAGCGAGACATCCCCCATTTCGATCACGGGTTCCAATTGACCGCTTTGTCTACGCAGTATTGCCCGTACACGCGCCGCCAACTCGGGCATGTGAAACGGCTTGGTCATGTAGTCATCCGCTCCAGCATCCAGGCCATCCACGCGCTCGCTCCACCCATCACGGGCCGTCAGAATCAATACAGGTGTCTTAACGCCCGCACTGCGCCATTCACGCAGGACGGAAATGCCGTCGCGTTCTGGTAAACCAATGTCGAGGATGATCATATCGTAAGGTTCGGTCGCACCCAGGTGTTGGGCGTCCGTTCCATTACTGGCCACATCTACCACGCGACCTTCTGTACTTAGAAGTTTCTTAATCTGCTCGCATAGCTGCGGCTCATCTTCGGCCAGAAGTACTCTCATATTCAAAAACTACAGTCACAACGGGTTTGGTTTAAGCACTATTTTTTACCGTTGCCATTGCCGTTCCCGTTACCACCATTGCCATTGCCATTGCCATTGCCATTGCCGTTCCCGTTACCACCATTGCCATTGCCATTGCCATTGCCGTTGCCGTTTCCGTTACCCCCACCGTTTCCGTTACCTCCACCGTTGCCGTTACCTCCACCGTTGCCGTTACCACCGCTGTTGCCGTTACCACCGCTGTTGCCATTGTTTCCGTTGTTTCCACGGCTCGCAGAGGCGCCACGGTTGCCGTTGGTATTGCGACTGTTTTTGGCGTTGGTGGGGTTCGAACGGGCTGCTTTCGATATTTGACGACCAATGCTGGATCGATTGGAAACGACAGTGCCGGTCTGGGCATTCACAATTACACTGATGATTTTTCCATCAGTTTTTTTGACAAGAATGCGGTAGTAAATCTGATCCGCCTGAAACGCGCGCGCATCGACGGGGATGCCGCCATAGGCTTTCTCGACACCTTTGATAACCCGCTTCAGCCGAATGGTGTCACCAGTCAGCGTCGCTTTGCGCAGTTCAGCTTGCTTGAGTTCGCGTGTCTGGGCAGCCGCTTCCCCAATGGGCAAAGCAACCAGCAGGTTTGCAACCACCAAGATCAGCTTCGCACGCATGAAAGTCCTCGTATTTAGCGGCTAGAGGCTACGTTTTTCGACATGAACCGATGATGAACAATCAGTTAGCCCTGTGTTCAAGCACCCTCAAGTTAAATGGCAACGAGCTTTGAAGATTCGTGCGCGGATCGAGACGATTGAATACAGCGAGTTGGTTCAGAAAACTGATACCCGCTGATTTCCACTGAGGAGGTCCATATGAAAACTACCGGTTTGGGACTGCTAAAAGCATCTACCCTAGCAATTGCAATGCTGGGATCCACGGCCATTGTTGCAACCGTCGCTGTGCCGGATGTTGCCGTTGCAAAGGAAGGCAAAGGCAATGGCGGCGGAAAAGGTAACGGTGGAGGTAACGGCAAGGGCGGCGATAACGGAAACAGTGGAGGCAACGGCGGCGGTAACGGCAATAGCGGTGGCAAAGGGAACTCTGCCAGCGGAGAACGTGGTGACCACAGTTCCGCCGGTAACAAAGCCGGGAAGAAAGGTGCAGACAAAAGCCGTGGTGGCCGAAGTGCCGGGAAGTCCTCTGTCGGCAACTCGAAGTCAAAATCTTCGCGCTCCGCTTCGGGCAAGGGCGGTCGTTTTTCCTTGAAGGACATCTTTAGCGGCAAAGGTAAACCGCGAACGGTTGCCACCTCCAAGAAAGGCTCGACCACCAACGGCAACAAACAAAAGCCAAGGGCGCACAAGAAGTCTTCGAAAGCCGTAATTGTTGAAGAGTCCATTCGCCCAGTCGTCCGGACCAAGGGGAATAGGATGGCGGCACTTCTTGGCGCCCACCCGTCTGAGTTGGGTGCCTTGAACGCGGCCAACGCCAGCCCAACTGCATTGGCTAACGCAGCACCCAATTCCCGCGTTGGCCGAATTGCAAATTATCGCGATACCGTTCTGGCTGGGGAACCGCTGCGCGAGGAGCTTGCGGAACAATTGGAAGAACTCACTGGATTGGAGCCTCCGGAGCGGACAATTCCCGAGATCGAAGAAGACCTGCGCACCACACTGGACGATGTGCAGGAGAATCGAGAGAGGGTCGAAGACCTTGAACAGGCACTTGAAGACGCCGGCGGAACTGACCCCGAGATTGAGGAACAGCTGGAAGAAGCGCGTGCGGATTTAGATGCTTCAGTTGAAGAAGCTCAGGACCTGAACGATGAACGACAGGCTGCCGTCGAATACGAAGAAGCGACCGAACAAGTGCAGGAACTGGCTGACCTGGTTGAAGAACAGGAATTGACCGAGCGGGAAGCCTTGGAAGCGGCGGCCAACAAACCCGTCACTGACGCCGTTGAAGAAGAGGTTAAGGCGCTGTTGGGCCTGTAACGAAAGATCACGGCCTCTTCGCGTCAATCAGCCCTCAGTGTTGACCACTCACGGAAGTACTGAAAGCTGGGCCAGCCAAATGCGTCACAGGATGGGAAGCGGCTGGCCCGTATTTATTCACATACATCAAAGGTTACGCTCATTTTTTCTGAGGGCGCACAGAAAAAAAGAAACCCCGCTCCACTATTGGAGCGGGATTCAGTTTTCAATTCCAATATCTAGGACGAATACCGGGAATTGTTTGGGGGTCTGCTGAACTGCCTTCAGACGTTGTTATGTGCCTCAGAAAGCCGCTTGTTTTTAACGATCTCTGTCAGTGCATTTTCGATAGGAGGGAAGCGACCACTGCTCGATTTGGTCGTGGTTGGCAAACGTTCTTCGGCGATTTTGCCGGAGGTTTGCATCACAGCTGTTGTGCTGGATTCTTCAGTCACAAAGGCAGACTTGATCATGCTTTTCCCCTTGTCCACGATCAAACGAAGCACCAACCCGTTTGATCCAACATCACCACTATGCCTCAGCTTGTTTGAACACTCTGAGAATACATTGTTCACGTTCGGTTAATGTTGTTCGCGAAATAAAGACAAACGCATGAGATGAAGGCTCGGCGAACTGGGTGTATCTGAACCCGCGATTTTGAGCAGGTTGTTGTGAGACAGTCCCCACAAGCATATCTGGCACCCTGTGGATTAATTTCTGCACCGGCAGGCGGCTCCCCGCCTGTGAATTCGTCAATGCCATTATGGGGCATACCTCGGTGATGAAACTGAAGAAGGCGTTGAGTATGAAGAAAACTGTTGGAATTTTAGCGGTGGCCTTGACCGTGCAAGGCGCGTCAATTGCAACTGCAAAACACAGTTTATGGAGCCATAACATAGGGCAAGGTCGCGGCGTTAGCCCCACCGAGCCAATGTATGTGAAATCCAAGTCCGGACATTGTCCGCCAGGTTTGGCGAAAAAGGCGATCCCGTGCGTACCGCCTGGGCAGGTTAAAAAATACCGTCGTGGGGACTACATCTATGACGGGTATGTCCGTATCGATGATCCCAGCCGTTGGGGATTACGGCGCAACGGATACTACGTGCGAGCCGGAGATTACGTTTACGAAGTAAACCGTGAAACGCATGAAGTGCTGAACCTGATAGGGGCAATCGCCGATATTCTGAACTGAGAGATGCTATCGTTTACCGATTTGAAGGTCTGTTTGCCGCCATTCGGTTGGTATGCGCAAGGCGAAAGTATGAACTCGTAGTCGACCTTCGCTGCCTCCCGTGTCTAGGACTGGGGCAGCCCAAAGCGGACCTCTTCAACCAATCTTTGTAACTTAGTAAACACGCAACGAAGCGGAATTTAGACTATTTCCTCCCAAAAACCGCTTTCAGAACGCGATCCGCCAAACTGACTTGGCAATGTCAGGTTCAATGCGGGCGACACGCGTACCAATGCTGCCCGATTAGTCAGTTGCGAAGCAATAAAACAGACCCGCCCCGCCAGAACGTGGCAGATGTTCCTCCCCGCAACCGCGCGAGCCGTGCGATGAGTTCCAGGACACCATGTTTCGGGCATCGTTGAGACCTACACGGTCATGGTGTCCGACAATCGCAGACCCATCTTCACTATTCGAAGTCCAGTTGCTGCATGTCGTATCGCCACCTGCCGTTGAGAAATGTCCGGCGGAATCGGAGCCCGTCAAAATGTCATGTTTGTTCGGCTGACTGCCACGCCCATTGATAGGGTTACCATTTTCGTCGAGCGCGGTCTGAAGGTTAATATTCACGTTGTCGCTGTGCAGGTCCTCAACATTGTTGGCGATGAGCTCTCCATCGGCATTATGCCACGGACCCGATCCGATCCGGTCGCGTGCAGAAACGCCATTGGTGATTGTCATCGGGTCGGTGCTGCGATCAATGGACATTGAGGTGCTCAGATAGGCCGCGAAAGTCTTGGAAGAACCGGTCGCGGAAGCAAGCGCGTTGCAATGAGCATCGGCGCCTTCGAGTCCACCTAGGTTGGCACCGTCACCCTTGCCCACACTAGTGATGAAGAACGACATCTCCTCGCCTGCCGATTGCGCCTGTGCGGTCGCCGCGATACAGCAGATTACGAGTGCAACAACCCCGTGGGCAGTTTTTCGTTTGGTGAACTTCGACATGTTTGTGTCCCTTCATGCTGTGTGATCACTGATGCTAGCCGTATGTAACAATCGGGTCCATCCGAGTAACAGATGTATGACACTGTGGTGCCAGCGCCATTCACTACAGCCGGTCGAGCATGACCGACCCTGTGGCCCTGTTCATCTTTACACTAATCCTGTCTTACGTGTTAAGCACGATAGCTCATCTGTTCCCAGGATCTCTTGTAACGATTGACTGAGGGTCGTGACCGAATGACACAAAAATTTGCTCTTTGGTCCATTCCGATTTCCATTGCGGTACTGGCCCTGAAACTGCTGGCTTGGTGGCTGACAGGCTCGGTGGCGTTGTTGTCAGACGCAATGGAATCTACCGTGAATGTCGTTGCGGCGTTGCTGGCATACTTTGCGGTTCGGGTTGCCAATAAACCCCCTGATGAAAACCACCCGTTTGGTCACAAAAAAGCTGAGTATCTTTCCGCCGTGGCCGAGGGCGTACTGATTGTGCTGGCGGCGTTCTTGATCATCAGAGAAGCTGTGCTGGCACTCCCGAACCCGCATCTTGAGGATGCGCCACTTCTTGGAATCGTCGTCAATGTCATTGCAACTGGTGTGAATGGCGCATGGGCTTACCTATTGCTCAAAATCGGCAGGCGCGAGGGTTCGCCTGCATTGGAGGCAAGCTCCCGGCACATTTTTACAGATGTCATGACTTCAGTTGGTGTCATCGCAGGTCTGATACTGGCGCTTGTCACCGGCTGGTTGATCCTCGACCCAATCCTGGCAATTCTTGTTGCGCTGAACATCTTGTGGGAGGGATGGAAAGTTATTCGGGCTTCCGTCGATGGTCTGATGGATGTGACACTGTCGGAGCATGACTTGCAGACCGTTTCTAAAGCAATCGAAGCAAACCTCGGCGCAGCCTTAGAATACCACGACCTAAAAGGGCGCAGGTCCGCAAATGTCATCTTCGTGGAGTTTCACCTTGTTGTGGACGGCACAATGCCAGTCAGCGCGGCGCATGATATTTGCAATGACATCGAGGAAGAATTGGATCGTTTGTATCCGGGTTCCGTCTTTGTCATTCACCTCGAACCTGATGAGGAGTTGAAGGGTGACGGGGTCAGTTCCCACTAAACTGGTCACATGGCTCAGCAAAAACTCTATTGGTTTGACTGATCTGACTAAGACGTTCGGCTTGAAATTCGTCAGACCTAAGCCCGATGTGGAAAAGCCGAACCAGAAGTAACCTGTCTCCAACGTCACGAAGCGTGACGCTCAGAAATGGAGGCGAAAATGAAAATTCAAAGAAAGCTGGGTCAACTTCTTAGTACCGCGGCGTTGGCTTCGTTGATTGCGGCTACGCCTTATGTGCCAGCGTTTGATGCCGATGGTCGCCTACATTTTGAACCGTCCTATGCCTTTGCCAAGAGCGGCAAGGGGAAAGACGGGGATGGTCGCGACGATGATCGGGATGATGATCGTGACGACAACTCGGGGTCGGGTAATAGCGGCCGTGGTGGTGACCGGGACGATGACCGCGACGACGACCGAGATGATGATCGTGACGACAATTCGGGATCAGGAAAAAGTGGTCGCGACGACGATGACGATGATGATGATGATGATGATGACTCCAAACGCTCCAACAAAGGCAGCGGAAAGAAGGATCGATCTCAAGCAGGGGGCAAGCCGTCGGGTTCGGCTGGGATAACAAAGGTCGAAACAAACGCTAACGGCATTGAAGTGCGTTACGCCGACGGAACCAAGGAGGAGATCGAAAACGGGCGGTATGAGAGAAAGAATGCTCAGAACCGAACTGTTGAGGAGCGCCCCGCGACCGGTGCTGACGTCTCAAGGCTTCGGTCTTTGGCAAATGGCATCTCAATCGACAACGTGCGCTCTTCAGGGCAAGGCGGCACTGCTGGAAGTCGGCCCACGAAAATCGAACGCCAGGGCAACAACATCGAAGTGAACTATGCCAATGGTTGGAAAGAGGAGATCGAGTTTGGGCGCTACGAGTTGAAAGACCCGTACAACCGGACTGTTGTCGAGAGAAACGCAACGGCCTCTGATCGCCGTAGGTTACAGTCGGTTACCAACTGAACAGCAACACCAGTCGATAATCCGTTGGCGGCTTCTGATTTGAGAGGGGCCGCCATCGTCGTTAAAGAGACTGCTGTTAATCTCCCTTGTTCCAAACATCATGTGCAATAAGCGCGGCCTCTACCCGATTGCGCGCATGAAGCTTGGACAGGATTGCCGTCATGTAGTGCTTCACGGTTTTTTCCTGAAGGTCTAACTCGTCAGCGATTTCACGATTACTCAGTCCTTTGGCCACACGTCTCAGTATTTCTTCCTCACGATGTGTAAGGTCATCTAGGATGCTGCTGTTAACAGACATGCCGGTGTCAGCGTTGATTTGAAGAAGTACCCGCGAAGCCAAGCCCGGAGAAACGAACCCTTCACCCGCGGCGATGCTGCGTAAGGAAGCGGTTAGTTCGCTCGCGGTTACTCCCTTCACAATGTACCCAATCGCGCCCGCCTCCAAGGCGTCCGCGACGTCACTGCTGTTCTCTGAGACCGTCAAGATTGCGATGAACGGTGGATTGTCCATTGCCGCAATTGTACGTGTCGCGCTTATCCCGCCACCGGGCATCGAGAGGTCAAGAATGGCTATGTCCGGCTGATGCGTGCCGACCAGCGATACTGCCTCTTCAGCGCTGGACCCAGCAGCTAAAACTTCGAAGCCATCAGCTTCATCCAACGTGCGCTGCAAACCATCCCTGAAAATTGGATGATCATCGGCTATTACGATAGACTTAGTCATGACGTATCCAAGTTTCTGGGAAAGAGTGTCATAGCGATGGTGGTGCCTTCGCCAAGGCTCGACAAAACTTCGAATTCGCCGCCAATACTCTCGACACGATCTCGCAAGCCCATAAGCCCCTGGCCACCATCATCTCGCAACGTGGTTTCTTCTGACCTGTCAAATCCAGGTCCGTCGTCTTTGACCTTCACAACTATGCGGTCGCTCTGCGCCTCAGAGATAACAGTGCACTTGGAAGCTGGAGCATACCTAGCGGCATTGGAAAGCGTTTCCTGGAGGAACCGAAAAACGCACAGCTTGTCGGACAATGACAACTCTGGGGCCTGGCTACCCAGGAATGATATATCCGGTCGCAACGGGCTGTGTTCGGCATGATCCTCTACGGCTCTCTTCACAACATCGACGAGTGACAGGCTGTCGATGTCCGGAGCGGACAGCCCTCGCGATATTGCACGAATTTCAGCCAGAGATTTTTGCAAAGACTGCTGAATTTCCTCTGCCTCTTTAGGCTTTTTGGACTCTTTGGAAAACGCCGCTTCCAGTCTAAGGGCGGCGAGCGACAGGTATTGCGCAGGACCGTCATGTAGTTCGGCACCAAGCTTCTTGAGAAATCGATCTGTTTGCGTGGCATATCTTTCTGACGCCTCGACCACACGCGACCGCAGCAGGGCATTCTGCTCAGCCATCCTTTCACTTTCTGTCAAGCGCTGTTTAAGAAGAGTCCCCTGTCGTCGAATTGTTTTGTCGCCAATTGCGACGATGGAATACAAGACAATCGTACTTGCAAGAAATGCGGAACCGACGACCAACCAACTCGTTCGCCTGGCCTTGGCTAAGTCTAACTCCAGCTGGTCAGCGCTTTCGTAGAACTCCGCGACCGCGATGATTTCGCCGGACCAGAGTTCGCGGATAGGGCTGTAAACTTCAAGTAGTGGTATCCCCAGTGCTGCCTCGGCAGCGCTTTCGGCATGATCAAGCTCTTCAAAAGAGCCGGAGATATTTCCACCCCATGCTCGTTTCAGATCATCCGTTGGATTGAAACGGTTTCCTATGATGTCTGTATCCGAGGCATGTGCAATCACGCCGCCTTGCTTCCAGAATTTGTAGGAAACAATGCGGTCACGCATTGGCTGGCTCATGAAAATCTCGTCCAGCGCTAGGCTCGCCTGCTCGGAAAGGCGGTAGCCATGTGCCAATTCCTGGCTGAGCGGGGATACTACGCTTTCCATATACAGCGCCGCGGAGTTGGCGGAGTTTTGCACGACTGCGTTCTGGATTCGATTAGACACCCAGACCCCGACGATTGCGGTCGCGGTGCCCATCACGAAAATGCTGGTCGCAAGAAAGACTCGCGACAACGACCAATTGCCAATCATCAGGTCAGCTACTTTCGCTCTCATCGTGAAATCGACTATGAACTACAATCTGTTATCGCACCACGGACCTTGGTCTGACGTGATCTGGCTAAATCTCGGATACTGAGCTTCTGCCCAGTGGCCGGAGTCAGATATCATCCATCGTTCTCAGTCTTTGCAGCATCGGGCAGTGAACGTTACCGCTATCACAATTGGCCGTAAGCTCACTCAAGGCGTGCTCCAGTTGTCTGAGCTCATCAATCTTGCTTCGAACGCTGGCAATGTGTGCCTCGGCCAATTCTTTCACTGACCGGCAATCTTCAGCACTTCCTTCTGACAGCTCTAAAAGCACCTTTGCGTCAGATAGAGGAAACCCCAGGTCTCGGCACTTCTTCAAAAATCGAAGTCTTCCCACATCGTTTGCTGAATAGAGGCGACGATTGTTCAGAGCTCGTGCGGGTCTTGGTACGATACCTTCGCGTTCGTAGTAGCGGATAGTTTCTATGCCGACCCCGCTTTGCCGGGAAGCCTCACCAATCGCAATCATGTGAAGTGCCTCCACTTGATCCTGTAGTTACTACAGGAGTTATACGCTCTGAATGCCGGTGCCTCAACACAATCAAATAGAGTACCTCGGGAGCAAAAGATGAAGAAATATTTGAGCCTCAGCTACTTGGGATCGGTTTCAGCTCTGGGGGTCGCGACATGCTGTGTTCTTCCAATGGCCATGATGTTGCTCGGCTTGGGTGGCAGTTGGTTGGCGATATTCGGAAGAATAGCGGCAGCAAGCTACTATGTTCTCGCCATCTCAACAGCGCTGGTCGCGGTTTCATGGATCGTAGCGCATCGAAACGGGACGATGGCAAATCTGAAATTGTGGCTTGTTGGAAGCTCAGCGATCACCGCGCTGGCATGGGTCATCGTGTTCAATGAGGCTCAAATCAACGATTATCTAATCATGCAGATGTGAGACAATGACAAAACAAACTGTGGTGCTGGATAGCACTTTGACCTGCCCTCGGTGTGGGCACGTTGAAACCGAGAAAATGCCAACCGACACGTGCCAGTGGTTTTATGAATGCAAATCATGCAAGGCAGTCTTGAAGCCACTAGAAGGCGATTGCTGTGTTTTTTGTTCCTACGCAACTGTCCCATGTCCGCCAATTCAAGAGGGCAGTTCGTGCAGCGGTTAGAGTCAATCCCGGCTTCAAAAGTTCAGTGCTCGTTGCGGCACAGCTCATGATCGGCGAGTGAAGCAAGCACGTAGTAGTGCTCTGACACCCCATCTCCACTACAACCTTTTGAAATCCGGTTCAGTTCTTTCTCAAGTGCGCGGAGCCTTCTGATTTTTGCTCGGATTCAACTGCGCGGGACGGGAGCTACCATTGATGCGAATGGCTTGAACGTATCGAGCGCTTCGCCACGACGATAATGTAAGAAAGAATTTGACCGCTAAAAGCAAGGCGGCTGAAACAGCACTTTTAAAGGAAGCAGGCGTCACCGCACACTTTCGGGCAAAACAGGCTTAACCCAAGGTGTTGCCGGTGATGAAGGTGTACGAACGTTCGACCAGATCGATGACGACATCCAACTCTTCTGGTGTAGTCGGTGTATATATCATGACAAAGCCGCTCCACCCAGGACGTTGCTTGGCCCAAGGGTGAGCTACGGCCCAGCCAGCCTCAATTGCCTGTCGCGCCAATGAGGGGTGCAGCGAAGCGTGCAAACTGCCATCAGGATGCATATGCGCAAACTCAAACCCACCGACGATGGAGCTCGGTTGAGATAACAACATGTCAGGATCAAGCTGAAAGCCAATCGCGCCAGGAAGTGATATGCGTGTGGGGCCAAGTGTGACCCCAGGGAATTGCGCAACTCGCTCCAGCAATAGCTGGGCCAAATCGGCATCAATTTCGACACCAATCTGAGTATGCGGTACGCCGCTTGTCGTTTCAGGACGAGGCGAGGTGCGCTCCGGGAAAGCGTGCTCTTGCGCATATGCCAATGGGCTCGTGACCACCGCCACTGCGAAAACAGCAAATATTTTCAGGAAAACATCCATACTGTTGGCAACCCCGTCAAAAGTTAAGAAAGAGCACTCCGTGCAGTATCAGCGTACTTACACACATCATTCAGCCTTTAACGCTTCGATATTGATCAAGAGCTCTATTTCGTCGCTCACCGCAGGTGCAAACGCCCCAAGTCCGAATTCAGACCGCACGATAGTCGCCGTGGCTGCCAGCCCCAAGGTCGGCGTGCCCTCCTTTTCGCCAAACGGGTATGGCGCTGACTTGTTAAGCGTTGTTTCCAGAACAACAGGTTTGGTGACGCCATTCATGGTCAGGTCGCCAGAAATACTCGCGGTATTGTCCCCGGTGACTTCGATGCTGGTCGAGGCGAATGTGACCACATCACCTTCACTCGCGCTGAAGAAATCGTCAGACATGAAGTGTTGCAGACGGGCATCCCAGCCCGTGATCATAGATTTTATAGGCATAGACACTGTGACAGATGACGCAGACGGATCATCTTCGTTGAACTCTATCTCGCCGCTAAAACCTGAGAACATTCCAAACGTTTCTGAGAACCCGATGTGGTTGTAGCTGAACAATACCTGACTGTGTCCAGGATCCAGCTCGTAAGTGCCGCTCTCGGACAATGCGGTTGTCGCGCCCATCGATAAGAGTACCGCCAGCGGGGTTGCTGCCACTTTGAACATTGATACGCTCCCATTTTGACAAGACGTGTTCGTGGAATCGAGTATTGAGCTTTAGTTTTAGCCGGCCATACTTATAGTACAAAATGTTCCACAACGCAACAAGATGTTCTATAGGAGGGGCGCTTGAAAGAAGATCCCAGGCTGATCGCCACACAACAGGCCGCACTTGATGCGGCGCAAAGGATATTGATGGATGAGGGCGTGTTGCACGTCACTCATGGCGCGGTTTCAAAGGCAACGGGCATTTCGCGCAGCACACTTTACAGGCACTGGCCAGATGCGCGTTGTCTGCGTGATGCAGCGTTCAGGCGCATCGCAACACCGCCGAACATACCTCCCAAAACCGATGGCCCGCTGCGATCTGACCTGCGCTGGTTACTCGTTGTACTGATGGGAGCCTTGAACGACACACCATGGGGCCAAATCGCGCCACAGGTGGTCGCTGCTGCGTCCAACGATGCAGAAGCGCGGTTGGTGATCACTGAATTTATGAAAGACAGGTTCGCAAGTGTTGAAGCAGTATTTGCAGCTGCAATAGGCCGCGGTGAAATCACCGCGGATGTTCCGGTTGACCAACTCATAGAACTAGCAGTGGCTGCACTTTATTTCCGCAAACTCATTCGTCACGAGATACTGGACGAAGATTGGTTGGATCAACATGTTGATCTGCTTTGCAGTATAGCGAAAACCAATTCGGGACAATGACCATCGCCTGACTTTGAAATCAAAGCGACCTGCAACAGGCGCGAGATTTCGGCAGAACAGCAAATTGTGATCAATAGCGTGTCCAGCCAGTTCCTAATAGCGGTTGCTCCAAAAGGTCTCGGCAAACGTTTGCTATGATCGTCCGCCGAAGTTTGAAAAGTCAGCTTTCTGTGCACTGCCGACATTGATGTACGGTGCAGCAATTTGCACTCTGGGCTCGATGCTGACCTCGGTGCCGGTGCAGCAAAGCCCCCTGCCCCGCAAATAACTGGCACGGAGCGGCCCTTTCCTGCCTTTCATCAAGCCACTTCGTTGCTGCAACGCAGCCCGTCGAAGCGGACCTCAATCGATCGCGCAGCACCACGGGTAATCAATGAGCTGGGCCAATCCGAACGCTGTCAGCTCAATCGGACCACTTCATTTGATGACAGAGACTTTACACCCAGAGTCGCGTTAAGGCGTGACGCGTGCAAAAAGATACATTTTATGGTAGTATTGCGCACTTAATTTCGAACAGGTTTATTGTTATGGGCCAAAATCGTTTTAAGCACAGACTTCGTTTTGCTATTGGGATCACGCTTTTAGCGGGCATCGTGGCGTCAACCGCGTCCGGCCAGGATGTTGACGCGCCAATGGCGTCCGGCATCTCGGAAACAACGATGCGTGCCCAGCCACTGAACAACGCCTTTCCCGCAAACTTCATGGGGACTTGGGAGCCCTATGACGATGGCAACTGGCTGAATTTCGACCTCGACTTCACCAGCGGCACCGAAGCTATTGAGATGCTCGAGGCGCGTGTCACCTACAGGGATGCCGATGGCATGGAACTGGGAACCGCGACCGTGGGACAGCGCGACCTGTCCTTTGCGGTACTCAGCCGGACCGACACAGCCGGAGCGGCCCTGCCTCCGGCATTTGATGAAACCGGTGGAAGGCTCGACGATTTCGGCTCATTCGGCGATCAATGCGTTGCGGATATCGTGATAGACTCCAATGGTCTGCTCTACGCCGGAGGGTCAGGGACCAATTCGACGCTATTCGCCGACGATGGCGGCGAGCCGCTCATCCCATTCGCATCGCCGTCCGCTCTGCCGAACGGATCGCTCTTGTCGCGCTATACCGAGGACGGAGACAATGACGACGCCTTCTCGGCCAACGGGTTGGAAGCGTTGTCGATCGCAAATTCGATCGTTGAAAACGGGACGATCAGACATGGCGTGAACGCCATCGCGGTCGATGCTCTAGGCAATATCTGGGCTGGCGGCGAGGCGTGGCTGCTGGATGTTCCGTCCGATGACGACCTGCTGTCGTGGTGGTCCGTCATGCGGGTCGATACGAATGGCGCGGTAGAGCCGTTTTTCGGCACTCAGATTCTGTTTCCCGAGACGGACAACGGCAGAATAGCCGATCTCGTTTTGCTGTCAGGCAGCATGATCGCCGTCGGCTCCACCGAGGTCGAGGACCGGCCACGGGCGACGCTTGGCATCATCAGTGCAAATGATGCCGAGATCATGGTCGAGGATTTCCTGCCCGATGACATGGTGTCGACATACAGCGCAGTCGCATTGGACGACGAGGATCGCATTTACGTCGCCGGCTGGTTCGGTCCGCTGCAGGAACTGATTGTCGATGAAGACGACGAACTCGAAGACCGGACATGGTTCGTCGCGCGGTTTCTGTCCGACGGCATGCTCGACGAGGATTTCGGCACGGCAGGCCGAGTCGATGTCGCCTTTCCAGGGGTCGACCGGGCCGCACCTTTGGCTATGGCCATTGACGGTGACGACCGGATCGTCACTGTCGGCACCGTGTCACCGGGTCCGGGCATCTCGGCCCAGGCCGCCATCGTTCGAATGACATCCTCCGGCGAACTTGACGACGCGCTTGCCCCGGCTGAAGCCGGCACGGGAATCATGGTGAGGGACTTTGGATTTCCCGGCCTTGTCGGCGCGGGCGATGTTGCGATCGATGCGGAGGACAGGATCGTTGTCTCCATATTCACCTCCGACATGTTCGCGGCCGTCCGTCTACTCGATGATGGCGACCTGGACCAGGATTTCAACCAGAACGGCATTGTCGCACTGGGACATCCGGACACGCCTGACCAGACCGGCACGCGATCCACGTCGGTCGCGATCGCATCAGGCAACCGCGTGGTTTTGGGCGGCTGCGCCACCAGCGCTTCGGGCGAGGGGAATTTTGCATTGATGCGGCTGAGGGAGGATGGTCTGCTGGATTCCAACGCCACACAAATCCCGCCAGCAACCCGCGTCATCGTTGCCTTCCCGGACGAGGCGCTGGCGGATGACGACCGGTTGTTGCCCTTTGCGGGCGACCCGCCCGCAAGCGTGGATGTCGAGCTTGACGTGCGCGAAGTCGACACTGACGAGGAATGGACGCTTTCGTTCAACGAGATTCCCACGCCGACATTCGCACCGGTTCCGTTCACCGACGGATCGACCTACGTCTTCCCGCTTTCGCCGCCGCAACTGTTTGTCTCGCTTCCCGACGACGACGCCTGTGCGGCGCTTGACGACAATGACGACGGTGACGACGAGACAGCGCCCGATCCGCCGGTTCTGAACTACCGGATCAATGTTGCGCATGAGCTTCGCTTTGGCGATATCGAAACACATCACCGGCATTTCGTGAACAGCCTGAATAACCCGAGCGCGACCAACAACCAGCGCTACGCCTATGATATCGGCGTCACGGATGCCGACGGAAACCTGTCCCGCCCCCTCGACGATGCGTGCGAGGGTATCGACAACCTGCAGAACACCGACAGTTACATCTGGGGCCAGCCGGTGATCGCGATCGCCGATGGCGACATCGTCGGCCTCGACAATAGCCAGCCGAGCAACCCGCGCCCGGGTCCACGCCTAGCGAGTGTCCCGGCGCCCGGGAATTTCATCTCGATCCAGCATTCGAACGGAACGGTCTCGAACTACTACCACATGATCCCGGGCTCCGTTCCTGCGAATTTCGGAATGATCGGATCCTGCGGAATGGGGCAGGTCTGCAGCGTCGAACAAGGTGACGTGATCGGCATGGTCGGCAATTCCGGTAACAGCAGCGGGCCACATCTGCATTTTCAGCTGATGGACGGACCGAGCCTGAACAACGACGACGGACTGCCGATCGGGTTCAGCAACGTGATGCTGGATGGCATGCTGCAAACGAATGTCATTTTCCACAGCCGACAGGTGCTAGGCGACATCCTGCCAATACCCGATACCATCGAATTGAATCCGCCGACACCCTCGGGTGCGGTCGGCGAGGCAGAGCCAAATGACGGGCTTGCCGAGCACCATGCCGTGACGCCACCGACCATCGTTTCCGGCACGATATCGGTAGTCGAGGCCCCCACCGTCGCAGTGCGCGGCGATCCGGTCGAGGACATCTACCGGTTCCAGAGCGAAACACGGGCCAGGGTGTTCATCCGGCTCGAGGCGGCTCAGGCTTTTGAAGACCTTGACGTATATCTGCTGAACGAGGGCCTACAGATGCTCAACCCTGACCGCGCAGGCTGGGGTCCGGGCGGGATCGAGGAAATGGTGCTCACCGTGCCCCCGGGTCGGTTCTATGTCGCGGTTTCGGACCCGGAGGACGGCTCGGGGGCCGATTACGAGCTCGAGATCGATATTCGCCCATTCGCCTGGCAGTATTCGGCCAAGGTGGTGTGCGGCTCACAGCCCGACCCCGAGAACGGGCGTCTGGTGCCGGGACGCTACGCGACAACCGTCAACATTCACAATCCGGGCGGCAACGAGGCGCTGGTTTTCAAAAAGCTTGCACTCGCGTTTCCGCCGGTTGAACAGCGGCCGGGACGAATTCACGAGATTGGCGAGGACACACTCGGCTATGACCAGGCGGTGAAGACGGATTGCGCCGATCTGGAACTGAATGCGCTCGGTGGCGCACCACCCGAGGGCGAAACCTATTACGAAGGTTGGGTCGTTGTTCAGAGCACCGAACAACTAGACGTCACAGCGGTTTACTCCGCGGCGACGCTGGGGCCTGAAGGCAACGTGACCGGAGCCCACTCGATCGACGTGGAGCAGATTTCTGAACACGGCTTGGGCGTCGACCTTTCGGTCACCAAATCGGCCGAGGATTTCACCTGGCCTTTCGGCGACCGTTTGCTCCATTTCATCCTCTACACGGTTGACGTCGCCAATGCCGGACCGGCGGTTGCCGGCAATGTCCGGGTTAGTGACACCATGGCCCTGAACCTGCTGAACGCGGATGGCGCGGCAGCGCTTCTTCCGTTTCCGCTCGATCTGCCGCCGACAGGGTCGCTGATCTCGATCGAAACCCTGTCGCAAACCGAATCCGCAGCGGAATTCGATATCGGCGACATCGCCCCCGGGTCGGTGCGCAGCATTCGGTTCTGGGGCGTTGCCGCCGCGGGCGCGACAGGTTCCCCGGCCTTTGCGTTTGTCGAGAACACCGCGTCGGTCCGGGCTGGCGAGGCGGAATTGATTGAGGACGACAACAGCGACAGCATCAACACGGCGATATTACCATGACACAAATGACGCATATTCTGCTGACCGGCCTTGCGGCGCTCACACTTTTTTTTACTTCCAGCACCTCGGCGCAAAACAGCGGAACCGCACCCCCAAAACCCGAAATCCGGCCGGAAATGCGCATCTGCGGTCAACTGGCGCAACGCGACTCGCTCGCTCAGCTGGACAAGCAGCTAAAGCAGTCGGGCCAGGTTGATAGAGACAGCGCCAACTACCGCGCGCCCGACCTGCCAGAAGACCTGCACGCTATGCTGCGATGTCTCATGGCCCGAATCGATACCGGCCCATAGCGGAACTTGAGCGCTGGCAAGAACGCTGCACTGCAGCTTTCCTGAACCGGACATTCATTCTCTGTACGCATTTCGATACGTCAGGTGACTGAATCGTAGAACTTCCCGACCTATACGAGTCGGTATCTTCACATGCCCGACGCTACGATGAACAAAAACACAATTAAAACTACAAACAACAGACCAATATAACTGCAGACACGCATGAACTTGTCCCACGCAGTCAGTGACTTCCATGGCCTTTTTTTCGGTGTTGCGGAGGTTTGAGTTTCTGAATCAGACATTTTGTTTTGCAAGGTGTCCTTTGTTTCACGCGCGCGCTGCTTGGCCGAGGAAATTGCCTCGTTTGCACCAGACTTGAGATGAGCCCATTTCTCGCCGAATTTCACTGCATTTGAAGTTTCAGGCGGTGGCTGCTTCGACTGCTTTCGCGGCGTAGAAGTTTTGCTTACACTCAACCGTTCCCATTCATCGAAAAACAATCCTGGTTTGAAATCGTCAATTAAATGAGCTTCTAAAAGTCGAAAACGGCGACGCCGCACCGGGTCCATTTGGTCGAGATTCAGTTTTAACAATCCGGTCAGTTGATCCGCTTGGCTTTCCGATAGAAGTCCTTCATGTTGTAAGTCGTTGACCTGCTTTCGTAGACGCCGAGCGAGGTCTCGATGTGGTTGCAAACCGGTTTTTCGTAGGGTGACGGCACCACTGCCTGAAAAGTTGAATTTTTGCGGGCGCTGATGGTGTTCAACCTGCATCATCTCTTCGAGGTAATCAAAAAGCTCGCGAGTATCGACTGAACCATCACCATTTCTGTCAGCCGCACCCTTCAATCCATCCAAGAGGTGCTTGGTGAACACGCCGTGTCGATAGCTTTTTGCTTCCCGAGCGACTTGTGTGCTGGTGGCAGAAGTCATCACCAACGTGCGGCTGTTCGCTCCAAGCTCCATTTTGAGTTGCTCGCTCAGCGCCGAACGAGAGGCATCCTCCCCAGCTGCACCCGCGTAGCAGCAATCGAGTATTACCAATCGGAAGCGCGCCGCTGCTTGCTCAACAACATCGAGCAGGTTGCCGTATTTCAAAGCTGTTGAATGGACGAGATCTGAGCGCGTGTTGGCAAATGCCAAATGTAACTTCTGGTTTCGCACTAAACCGTGACCCGCGTAATAGATCAGTAATAGATCGCTGCGCTGTGTCTCGGTGGTTATCCGTTCAATCGTTGTCAGCGCATCAGAATGGTTGCCTTGGGTTATCAATTCGACATGATCAAATTGTTCTCCAGTCTCACCCTGCAGCAGGTTGTGAAGCGCTGTAGCGTCGTTACGTGCATAGCTTAGATCGTCCAATTCAGGGTCTTCGAAATTGTCCATTCCGACGACAATTGCAGTCTTCCGCTTTGTTTGACTGTGTTCAGTTTGCTTCTGAGGGGGATCGAAAAGCTCGATTGTAACGTCTAATTGATCAGTTTCAGCAACAGATTGAGACGAAGTTTGCGAGGCATCCGGGGCAAGCTTTGATAGGACGTTGAATACCTGCTCTTCACTGAAGTTTTTAGCGTCAAATGCGATCTCTGCGCCGTCTTCTGTACGCAATGCGAATTTGACGGATTTTTCTCGTACAATGTAAGCTTTCAAAACTTGGATTAACGACGACACAGCGGCTGATTGTCCAACTTCGATCCAGAGCTGGGGGTCAAGCAATAACTCAAAAGCGCGCTCTCCAGGTGCGGGTTTGCGCTTTGCGCGAGCAGACCTGACCCCGGTCGCATTGTTCAAGTCACGATCAAGCAGCGCCACAAATTTCGACAGAGCTTCATCGTCCAGTTCAGAAGATTGAATATCCAGCTTAATAGCCATGATCTTTTACCCGACACAGCAAAAATATCGAGACCGATCGCCGTAACAGACTTAGCAATGATAACAGAAATCTTGTTAAGTGTCCAAATAGCGACTGCGTACAAAATTCCCGTCACAGCAAACAAATTGGCAGCTCCATCCCTGAAGCTAAAATGACGTAAAGTACGAACGGCCCTAACCAGACACTCAGCACCTCGTTCGAATGCTGCGGTCGCGGCCCGCTTTGCGGACATTCGCTACGTCGTCAAGCGAATCGACGAGTCGAGGGCCACCCCCTTGCGTAGTGCTCAGTAATCTCTAAATGTAAACAGTATTTACATGGAGGTTGCGCGATGCAGACTATTCGAGATTGGGTTCTGGCTTGTGCGGTCATCCTTGCATTTGCCCCGACACAATCGTTTGCTCAATCCGGCATCGAAGCCACTGGGCGCGTCATCGAGGCCGAGTTTGCAGCACCCGGGCTCGAGGGCAATCTTCTTGGCAGCCCCAGCGTTCAGGCCGCTGCCATCTATCTTCCACCCAGCTACGACCGGCAGCCGGATGGTCACTTCCCGGTGGTCTATCTACTTCATGGCATCTTCGACGATTACGTGGTCTGGACCGAAAACTTTGAGGTGCCAGCAATCTTGGATCGTCTCATCGCGGCCGGGCAGATTCCCGAGGTGATCGTGGTGATGCCCAATGGCGGAAACAAATACGGCGGCGGGTTCTACCGCAACTCTCTCGTTAGCGGGAACTGGGCCGATTACATTGCGGACGATCTGGTCGGGGCAATCGATGCGCGGTTCCGGACCATCCCGAATGACGCAGGCCGCGCCGTTGTGGGTCATTCCATGGGTGGCTATGGCGCGCTTCACCTCGCCATGACGCGTCCGGGAGTTTTTTCCGTGGTTTGGGCACTTAGCCCTTGTTGCCTTGCCGCCAACGACGACTTGAGCTTTGGCAATGATGCTTGGCAGCGTGCTGCATTGATCAGTGGGCCGGAGGATCTTCAGAACCTTATTGATAGCCGCGATTTCTACCCAATCGCTATCCTCGGGATTGTGACGGCATTCAGCCCCGATGTAGAGGCAGAGCCGATCTACGGAGAGTTTCCGTTTGAGGTCGTGCGCGGAGAGGTCATTCTGAACAACACGGTGTTTGACCAATACCTGGATGAAATGCCTGTTCGGCAAGTCCACGCAGCCCGCGACAATCTCCGCCAACTGAGGGGGTTGGCAATGGATGTCGGTCTGAATGATCAATTCTTGCATATCCCAAAGGGAACACTTGAATTGTCGCAACAGTTTGGCATGGAACGTATCCCACACCGTTTGGATGTCTATGCAGGAGACCATCGTGAGCAAGTAAGCGAACGTTTGGAAAACCTCGTTCTCCCCTGGGTTGCTGAGCGACTAATGATCACGAAATAGACGAGAAGATGGACTTGTTGCAAAAGCGATCTCCGGCCCTGAGCTGCCATTGACCCTGCCTTGAAGATGCTGCGGTCGCAGCCCACACAGCGGCCATTCGCCGGGAACGCGAAAGCCAGCTTCCGTATGGCTTACGTTCTGCAGACACGCTGAGGACCTACTTCGCCTGGCGCGGAGATCGTAGCGCCGCCGTCCCCTCCCCTTTCCTCGACCTCCGCATCTCGGTGATGCGATTGCCAAGTCGCATCGACGCGAAGGTTTGGAAATGACCGGGGTTCAAGGACTCGTTCTCTTCGAAAAACCCCGACTGGCAAATTCGTCAGTTGCTCGGTGTCATATCGACTATTGTGGGTTCACGATTACCACTGGTCGGAAAGACCACCATCTCATCGCCCATCGCTCCGAAATCGATCTGCTTGAGATCGACCTTGTGCACGGTCCGGTCGTACATCGTGTGATAGTAGTAGGTGAGGTTCTGGGAGTCGCTGGCAGTGGTGACCTGCGTGGCACTGTAAAGTAAGTCTTCCGATTGGACGTCGTCCTGGGCACCCTCGGCGGCATCGGCCGGAATGTTGAAATTGTCGAGGATCCGGAAAGCTTCTCGTACAGTATCGTAGCCGCCCTGCGTTTCACGTGCCGTTTGCGAGAACGCAACGGCACGGACAAAGCGTGACGGAGGTGTGAAGTCGCCTGGCAGGCCGATCATGCCGCTGCCAGCACCAAGCGGAGCAAAGGTAACGCCGCTGACTTCGACCTGGGGCACGCCGATAGCAGTCAGATTGACGTAATTGTTGAGGTTCGTCATGTGCCAGTCATAGTTTGGGGAATTGGTAATTACGCCAAGCGGGGCATCGAATACCGTCAGCTCGCCGTCGATATATTCGATGACCATCCGTCCACCTAAACGGTCCGCTACCAGCATGTGGAATGGAAATGGGAAACCAAGCGTCTCATCCACCACTCCCACGACACGAATATTCTCGAGCCCGGCCTTCGCCTCTTCAACCGTTTCGAAATTCGACAGGACATAGCTTGCCAGCAAATCACCGGGGATCGTGTTGTCCGCAAGTTCAGGCATGTACGCCTGATATTCGGTGAAGCCCGGCAGGTAGAATAACCCTGCGGTCAGTCCCGCCTCGTTGATCCCGTCGGCAGGAGCGCCGTGGTCCAGCATACTAATGCCGACCATGCCGTATTTTCCGGTCCATGTCGCTCCCTGCTTTCTGTCCGGCATCTCGCCGGCACTGTAGGAATATCCCCTCGGGATGATGTTGATCTTGGTTTCGAGATCGAATGGCCCCCATTCGGCGGTCCTTGCGCGAATGATGCTTCCGTCCGAACCGGTCAGCATGATGCCGGTACAAGCCCATGCCACTGAAGCAGATGCGATCAGCGCAACAACGGTCCGGGCAACGGTTTTTGTCAGCGGGATGATGTTCATAGATGACCTCCTGATGTGGCGTCTTTCTAAATTCTGGAGTTGCTCGATGATGAATGTGCATCAATTGCGAAAACCCACTTCTGACTGGCGGTTTGCATCAAAACTAAGTGGTGTTTCATATCGATACTATCTGATATTCAGTGCTAATCTGTAGCAATCACGACAAAGTTGGCATGGGCCAAGATAAAAACTTGATTGAACCAGCTAAACGCAGGCGTCGTGACGTTCTCCCCGCGGGTAGAGGACGTGCTCAAGAGGAATCAGCCAAACCGCAATTGGATATTACTGAGGCGAAGCGCGCGGTTCTCAGGTGCGGGTGGCTTGCCGAACAAGACAAGGCATTCCAGGCCGTCGTCTTGGAAAGGGCCACGCTTCGGACGTTTGCAGTCGGTTGCCGAGTCTTCGATATCGGCGATTTTCGCGGCGGCATCTTTGGAGTTGCGGGAGGGGCTTTTGGAATTAAGGTTCCGCGACGCGGCGGCGAAGACAGGCTCGCTCATATTTGCCGAAGCGGCGTGTGGTTCGGATATGATGCCTCGCTCAGTCGGCGCCACCGGAACCTGGCATTCGTGGCGGTCGAACCCTCAATTGCGTTCCACGTCCCGCTGGTCGCGCTGGACCAAATAGCTGCGTCCGATCCGAGATATCACCGGGCCCTGACCAAGGTCGCGTCCCAAGGCATGGACATTGCAATCGCGACCGTCTCCGATCTTCTAATACCTAATGTCCAACAGCGCATTGCCTCTACGCTGCTACGCATCGGTCTGACACATGACTCGGGACAACACGGCACGGCTGTCATTTCTGGGTTAACGCAGGAGCAGATTGGTGAGTTGGCCAATGCCGCGAGAGACGTGGTCAATCGAACTCTCAAGAAATTTGCATCAAAAGGGTGGATCGATGTCGCCTACAAGAGGATCAGGTTACTGGAGCCCGTGGCGCTGGAAGAGTTTTGCTCATGACCTGACGTACAAAGAGCCGCTAAGACCTCAACTGGCATCGTGATCGGAAAGTAGGCGACGCGATAATTCAAACCACTTCACTTTACTCAGCGGATCAGGAAATCGGATGCACTTCGGCGACCGTTGCGGCCAAGCTTTTTCGACATGGATCTGCTCACAAGGATGCCTGCAAGGGACGAACCACGCAGTTAAGCATCCTAAATCGTTGGGAAAGCGAACTCACCGAGCACGGACGAAGCATGAATTCGTTGACGCTGCGCCAGTATCTACTTTCGATCAGGCGGGATCGTTACATCGTAGCATCAACTCAGTATTCGTGCAGCCCGTCAAAATCCGCCTTTCCAAGCGCGACGCCGCCGTGGCGCAGTCCGGCATAAGCCATGATCAGGTGGAATAGCATGTTCGGCAACGCGAAGACGGCGATGTAGTCGGCAGCGGATTGTTCAAGTCGCGCCTCCCCAGCTACGTGTTCCACTTGCGCCGTCCAATCAGACCCCTGGGCTTCATTGATGCTGGTGGCCACGGCTACATGCAACGCGCGCAATGATGCAAGACTGTACGGCTCTACTATCTCAGGCACTTCCGTGGCTGCTGGCAAACACAGCGCACGGGCGGCGAATTGGATCGCAACAGCGAGATGGAACCCGGTGTCGAAGCTGTCAGGGGCAAGCCGAATTGCCATCAACTCCCCTGCCTCAGGTTCGTGCTCCAAAATGGTCAAAAGGTGTTCGGCTTGGCCCAGATAATGAACGACCGAGCGGACCAATGCTTCCTCTGCGGCGCGCGTCATTCATGATCTCCTCTATCGATAGAAGATCGTACCGACTGGGTTGGGTGTTGAACAGTTCCTGCAAGCCCAAAGTGCACCCTTGCAGCCGTTCATCTAACCTGCAGCATCGGTGCAAGTGGGCTCACAGCCGACCTCGGAGACGTTGCAGCATTGCCCCGTGTTGGTCATCGATCTAACTGCCCGGGTGGGCCAGAAGAGACATCGAACGACAAATCTGTCGTGACGGTGAGGCTTCACAGAAGCGGAGTTTGGTATGGTAGAAGTGAGCCACACACCTCTCAATTGTCTGCATGTGGAGGGCTTCCCGGTGCTCGGTAGCGATCCAATGGGCTGCGTTTGGCGTCACTTCCGTAGTAATGCCCGCTACCCTCCGGCTTTCCAAACAAAAGGAAAATCGCCGAGTTGGCGCCATCTCGCGGGGATTTCATGCCCAGCTCCTCAGGAGGTTTTCCCCTGCCCTTAACATATTGACGGGTCAGATCCGTCGCGATGAAACCGGGCGTACAGGCATTAATGACAAACTGAGGGCACTCCCGCGCCAGGTGGATCGTATAGGCGTTGGCGCAGGCCTTTGACAATCCATAGGCCGAGCCGGTGCCTAATCCTCGAGATGAGAACGCTTTCGCATCATCGGCAATGGCAATGCACTCTTCCATCAGCGTCTCGATCTCGTCCCAAGTCACATCCGGGCGCGTGAAGAAGGTTTGTTGTTCCCGGCTACATGTGGCCACAAAGTTCGGGCCGGCAGCGGACGTGATATTCACGATCCGCCCACCATCCGCGAGAAGTGGAATGAACGTGGTGCATACCCGCTGGACACCCCGTGTGTTCACGTTGAGCACATTACCCAGATCGTTGGAGCCAAAGCCGATGCCTGCGTTGTTGACGATGCCAAAGAGCTTCTCGCGGCCACATGCCTCTCGCACCTTCTGTGCCGCCCGACCAACAGATTCATCGCTCGCTACGTCGAGCTCGACGGTTTGGACCCGGCCGGTTCGACCTATCCCGCCCTGCCGAAGACTTTCAACAGCGACCGCACCTCGATCGGGATCTCTTGAGCCGAGGAACACGAACGTATCGTCGGCCTCTTCGAGAATCCGTTCAGCGATGGCAAACCCAATGCCCTTGTTTGCCCCGGTCACCAGAAAACTCCTCTTGGCCAATCTTCATCAGCTCCCCATGTAAAGCTTCGGTAAACTTTCCAACCTGCCGCCACGCATCCTTTTTTCGGAGACACATTCGAGCGGACGCTCACGATTCTCCAGCAGGCAAAGCAAGGATAGTAGTTGCAGAGAGAACACCATAGCCCCAGGCTGCTCCTTCATTCATCTTCATTGGACGGCCCAAACCTGCCATTTAGCCCACTCAATAGTTGCTGCAGCGCGGCTCTCCAAACCGGTCATTCGCTGCGGGTGCGAATACTTGAACGCTATGAACGCACATATCTCAGTCAATGTTACTGCAATTTGACGTTATCTCACGTGCTTCGGTGAAAATAACTAACCAACAAAAAGTTCAGATACACAACAACGATGACTGCGCCGCGACGGAGCTGTTGATGTTTGCTCGAACACGGATGAGTATTGACACAAGAAACTGGGCGCGTCTGAACGCGCCCAGTTTCGTCAAGTCGCGACGTGAGATACCTCTTTGTCCGGCGAGTATATGTCCAAGATGTTCCAATGTCCGGTCGTTGGTGTTGGGTTGTTGATCATTGGCACATCAAGCACAGTTGGTTTGCCGCTGGCGATTGCCGCTTCCAATGCGGGCAACAACTCGTCAGCAGCGCTGAGCCTGTGCCCTTCCGCGCCATAAGCTCGTGCAATGTCTGCATAACCCGGTCCGTTCGCGGGAGCTGCGGCTGATCCAGGGAACGTAGTCCCGTAGGTCAGACCGTAATGCGCCTTTTGCAGCCCTGCGATAGTTCCGAAGGCGTTATTATTCATGACCAGCCAGATTATGCCCAGATCAAGTTCGACGGCCGTTGCCAGCATCGACGGATTTTGACCGAAGCCACCATCGCCAACCAGACTGATCACTACACGATCAGGTGCTGCGAGCTTCGCGCCGATCGCGCTCGGAGGGCCAAAACCCATCGTCGCGAACCCGCCCGGGGTCAGGATCGAACCGGGCGTCAGGATATCGAACTGTTGCCCGACTCCGTTCTTGTTCCACCCAACGTCCGTGGTGATGATAGCATCCTCAGGCAGTGCCTTTCGGGTATCTGCCAGAATACGCTCGGGCATCATCGGAAAGGCCGACGAGGTCGCCATTTCCACGTTGCGCGCTTTAAATTCTGTCCGAAAATCCGTGATCTGCTGTTCCAGCGCGGGGCGCTTGAACCCGTCCGGATACATCTCTCGGGCAACCCGGTTGAGGACGCGCAGCGCAGCCTTGGCATCCGCAACAACACCGATCTCGGTCGGATAGTTCCGACCGATCTCTTGCGGCTCGATGTCGATGTGAATGACCTTCGATCCGGGAATGTTGAACGTGTAGCCGGGATACCAACTGGAACAATCGGCCTCTTTGAACCGAGTGCCCACGGCAAAGATATAGTCGGCATTCAGACAGGATTGGTTGACCAATTCGGTACCCCAAAACCCGGTCATTCCCAGCACAAGCGGATGGTCGTCCCGCAACGCGCCCTTGCCCATCAGGGAATGTGCGACGGGCAAGCCCATATGTTCAACGAACGCGCGCAACTCCTCACTGGCTTGTGCCAAAAGGATACCGCCGCCGACATAAGCGACCGGGTTTTCGGCCTGCGCCAGTGCCTCAATGATTTCACGCGCAGTCTCATCGTCAATCGACGGCTTCTTGAGCGCGCGCGTGTTGTCGCGGATACGGTCGAAGCTGTCCGATGGGATCACTTCTGAAAAAATGTCCATGGGGACATTGACCAGCACCGGCCCGGGTTGGCCACTTTCGGCCAGATGGAACGCCTTTTCCAGAATTTCAGCCATCAGGTCTGCCCGGTCCACCCGCCAAGCGCGTTTCACGAAGGGGCGATAGATCTCCCACTGGGCGGCGTCTGCATGCAGGTTCACTTCCTGATGCGGATGTTTGCCGTAGTAATGCGTAGGAATATCGCCCGCGATCACCACCATCGGGATACAATCCAATGCGGCATTGGCGACCCCGGTGGCACAATTGGTCAGCCCCGGGGAGAGATGGGACAGTACTACCGAGGCCTTGCCCGTCACGCGAGCATATGCATCCGCCGCGTGGCTGGCGATTTGTTCGTGCCGTACGGTGACGAAATCGATGGGGCTTTCCGCCAGCGCGGCCAGAACCGCGATATTCGTGTGGCCGCACAGGC
Organism: Ruegeria sp. YTSC199; assembly: GCF_059609725.1. Taxonomy (NCBI): domain Bacteria; kingdom Pseudomonadati; phylum Pseudomonadota; class Alphaproteobacteria; order Rhodobacterales; family Roseobacteraceae; genus Ruegeria; species Ruegeria sp. YTSC199. Next base: position 29,897 of record NZ_JBXWMF010000027.1, on the reverse strand, counting down.
CGAACACGTGCTTGACCTCACGGCGTTCGAGGAAGTCGACGATATGTTCGGCAACGGTTTTGCCTTCAAGCTTCGCTCCGTCCATCACGCGACCTCCTGTCCGTAGAACTCACCGAACAGGTCCGGCTCCGAGGGGCGGTCCTCGGGGATCGGACGGCTGACCCAGGTGTAGTTCATCATGTGTTTCATGGTGACGTTTTCATTGGTGATGTTCCCACCCCAGATGCCGCAGCCGAGGCTGCTGGTCATGGGCATGCCATTGGTCCAGGCACCTGCATTGGCCTTGGACTGAGGCTGTCGCACCATCATGCGGCTGACCGGGGCCAGACGCGCGAGCCGATCGATATGATCGTCATTGTGGCTGTAGATGCCACAGGAATGGCCTTTGCCGCCCGTGTTATAGATCTGACTGACCGTTTCCAGCGCGTCATCGAACGTGTCGAAGTGATAAAGCGCCATCAGCGTGGTCAGTTTTTCCTTGGAGAACTTATGCTGCGGCCCGATTTGCCCCTGATTTTCAACCATCAGAAACTTGCGATCTTCGGGGATGCTAAAACCAGCGACTTTGGCCGTTTGCTGAGGTGGACAAGCGATGGTCGGGAAGGTGCGGTTGCACTTCTCATCCCACATGGCGGCTTCGAGCATAGCCTTCTCTTCGTCCGAACACAGGTACCCGCCTTCGGCCTGAAGTGCTTTGATCATATCGTCGTAAATCGAGCGCTGGATTATGATGTTACCGTCAGCCGAACAACCCGAGCCAAAGTCGGACGTCTTTGAAATGCGTGTGTTCTGAGCGGCGATGTCCAGATCGGCTGTCTCATCGATGACAATGGATGAATTGCCCGCGCCGACACCATAGGCTGGGCGCCCTGAACTGTACGCCGCTTTGACCATGGGCTTGCCGCCAGTCGCCAGCGTCAGATCGCAGATCTCCATCAGATGTTGCGTCAATGGGATCGAAGGTTTGCGGATTGACTGAAACAGATCTTCAGGCGCGCCTGCTGCTCGACAGGCTGCGCGCATGACCTCGACCATCTCAAAGGTAGTATGGGCGGTTCGCGGGTGCGGGCTAAAGATGACGGCATTCCGGGCGTTCGCAGCGGAAACACCGGTCACCGGTGGTGTCATTGCTGGATTGGTCATCGGGATCAAAGACGCGATCACACCGGCGGGCTTGGCATATTTTACCAGACCCTTTTCTTCGTTGACTTCGACGATCCCCGTCGAGGGCGTACGCAGGACATCACGCAGAACCATATGGATTTTGAACCGCTTCGCAGGGCGCCCTTCGCGATCTCCGATACCGCTTTCATCCACACCTTGCTGGGCCAGACGCGTGAAGGTTTTCTCGTTCCCCGCGTACCACGCAATGGCTTGGGACAGGCGGTTCAGCCTGTCCTGATCCCAATCCTCGATTTCGGCCATGGCTGCGCGGGCGCGCGCCAGCATATCGGCCGCCATGTTGCGGTCGTTCTCAGTGAGCTCTTTGCCCATGATGATCCTCTTGGTGTTTTGAAATTGCTGCATCGGTCATACGACGCTGTGACCGCGCCTCGCCGAATGTTCGCTTGGCGTGGCTGAGACAGCGACGCGCGTGTTCTTCATATCCCAACTCGGCGACGCGGCTTTGGTTGGGCAGTTCGATAGAATAGTCGACGGGTGGCATCCGTTCGATGATGCCGGTGAAATCGATCCAGCCTTCGCCGGGGTACAACCTTGCATCACGGGCCAGCTGGATCATGCCCTCGCGCGTATCGGCGATGCCGGGCAGGCAATCAGAGATATGCAGGAAGTGAAACAGGTCCGAGGGGACGTGCAAAAGCTCTCCAAGATCTACGCGGCTGAGGTGCAGATAAAGCGTATCGACCAGAATACCGCCATTCGGCTGATCAGAGGCGCGGACAATATCCAGCGTCTCATCCAGAGTGCGCAAGCGAGAGAAGCTTGGGAACTCTAAGTCCACCGTTAACCCGTAGGGCGCGGCCAGTTCGCAGGTTTCAGAATAGACTTCGATCAGAAAATCACGATCATCGCGGGTATTGGTCCACGCGCTCATGATCATGCGTTTAGCGCCCAGTTCCCCGCCGATCTCCAGAGAAGGCTCAAAACTGCGCGGATCGACATCTTCCGTGATGCGCGCAAGTTCGACATCGAGGACTTTCAAGCCGGTGGTAGAGAGAGCAGTTTTGGTGGCCTGCACCTGTGCCCTGTCGATGGGAGATTGGGTGAATTCACCAGGCACATGCATCGGAATAAACCGGGGGCTAACGGCATCGTAACCGGCCCGGGCGGCGATATAGACCAACTCTGGCGGCGTACAGCCAATCAGCGTCAGATGCGCCAAGGAATAGAGAGAGGGGCTTGCGCCGGCCTCTTCGGGTTTCACCATGAACGACAGCTCCGTGTGTCTGCGAATCTCAATTTCATCACACGTAGTAAAAAATATCTGATATTTTTAAAAATATCAACTTTTAATACTGAGCAGGAAATGAAAACGCCCGGGCGACGGCCCGGGCGTGTTTTACATTCGTGTTAGCAAGGCCTTAGAGAGTGACCCAGTCCCCTCCGGACTGGTGAGAGCGCACAGAGGCATCTATGAATCGGACGCCGTCTGCGCCTTGATTGACACTGGGATAAGTAAGCCAATCGGCCGGAACGGTGACGCCATCCCGGCGCGCGGCTACGGCCATGGCAAATTCCGTATATAGGTTGGCCCAGGCTTCGATAATCCCTTCAGGGAAGCCGCGCGCGGTGCGGATCAGACGTTCCGCACCGGGTCCGATACCATGCCCGTGACCTCGGCTGATGATACGATCCGGCTCACCGAACCGATTGAACTTCAGCTGTTCCGAATTCTCCAAGTCCCACTCGAGACCTCCTTCGTTCCCGAATATCCGCATCCGCAACCCACCCCGATTTCCGGGGGCAAGGCGTGTTGCCATCAAGGTTCCGGGGACTTCATTTTGGTAACGGGTGAACATGAACACCGTGTCTTCCAAAGGCTTTGGCGCGCCGCAAACATGGAACTCGGCCCTCAGGTCGGTCATCGGCAAGCCCGAGACAAAACTGGCGAGATGCGCGGCATGGGTGCCGATATCGCCGACACAGCTGGTCGGACCAGAAATCTTTGGGTCCAGCCGCCATTTGACATGGGGCGCATCAGCCACATCATCGGGCGTCATCCAGTCTTGCATGAACTCAACATGGATTTGGTTGATCTTGCCGATACTGCCTTCGGCAACAATTTGTTTGGCCTGTCGGATCACTGGAAAACACGACATTGTATACCCGACAACAAAGACCTGCCCCGTACGCGCGTTAATCTCCTCAAGCCCCTCGGCCTCGGCGACTTCATTGGTCAAAGGCTTGTCGCACAACACGTCAATGCCCGCCTCCAGAAACGCTTTGGCCGCTTCGAAATGAACGTGGTTCGGGGTAGTGATCATCACGGCATCCACGCCATCCAGGCGCGCCGCCTCGGCCTTTGCCATCTCGTCGAATGACGCATAGCACCTGTCTGCTGGCAGATACCACTCGGCCCCACGCGCCTTGCTGCGCGCAGCGTCAGAACTGAGCGCGCCTGCGGTGACCTCCCACCGGTCGGTCATCCGCGCGGCCGTTGCTTGCGTGACAGAGATACGTCCACCGCCAACAACGCCCAACCTCAAACGGCGAGACAAGCGAGGGAAAGGACCATCAAAGTTCAGGTTTTCGGGTAAAAGTCTCTCAGCCATTCTGAACCTCCATTTCCGGGCCCCGAACGCCTTCCGGCAGCATTTCCACCGCCATGAAGATGCTGGGGGTAATCGTCTCGTATTGATGCCAGGGATAGTTGCCTTCGGCGTCATACATCGGCTTGTGCGTCGCGCCCGGAGCCATGAATTCTTCGAGGTAAAGGGTTTCAACGTCCCTTTCGCGGCATTGCTGCATTTTGCCAAAGCCTACGATTTGCGTATGCACTTCGCGGAACCCCGGTACCGGGCAGAATGGATGATCTTTGTGCAATCCGACATTCAGTGGAACCGAACCGGAATGGTACATGGTCAGCCCAACGTTACCCACGAAGACCTTTGGCGACATATAGTGGCTGACGCCGCGCAGACGCTCCTCTTGGCGAACATCAAAAGCAGATGGCCATGTATCTTTCACCCATGCGAACAACTCGTTCTCATCGGTATGGGCGTCGAAACCGTAGACAATGACTGCGCGTTCTGCGCCGTTAAGCGTGCTGTCTTGCACGATCACAGACGAAAGCGCCGCGACGGTCTGATCCTCGACCGCGAGGTCCCTCCCCCCAAGGTTCAGAACAATGGCGCGACCCTCAACCGATACTCTGTCTTCATCGGTGATGTGCTGGACGCGAAAAAATGGCTGGGCAAATTCGAGTGTCTCAATCGGCATGGACCAGCTCCTTCCTTTCATCCTGCAGGAAATTAATCGGCAGAGGCGCAGGCATCGCGCATCGGCTTTCTATTGTCTGGTAGGCGCCGAATTTCGGTGCCCGTTCAATCGCGTCCATGACCTCGAACACATGGTAGGCAAGCGCTCCACTTGCACGAGGCTGGCGCCCTTCCCGTGCGGCCAAGGCGAGGTCCAAAAGGCCGAGGCCGCGGCTGTCTTCATTAAATCCGTGTTTGTTTTCGACCACCTGCCAGTCTTCACGACCGGTTGGGCGGGGCTGATGAGACCAGCGCGAGGTGTCCCGCGTTTTCAGCCAGACATCCCCCTGAAAAATGTTAGCACCATGAACCGGGTCAGGGTCAGGAATACTGATGGTCCCGTCTTCGCCATAGATCTCGAACCGCGGAGTTTCGCTGTCCCAGACGTCGAAACTCATGGTCATTGACCCAATGGCACCGGATGAGAACTGCAATAGGCTCAGGGAATGCGTGTCGACCTCGACATCCATCCACTCACCATTGCGCGGGCCGTTTTCGATCATCCGTTTGTCGAACGTGCGTCGAGCCATTCCGGCGACCCGGTCAACAGGCCCAAGACAACAGATCATCGCTGTCAGGTAGTAAGGCCCAAGGTCCAGCAACGGCCCACCACCGGCCTGATAGTAGAAATCCGGGTTTGGATGATGGCGTTCCGTGCCGTGCGTTCCCACATGGGCAAAAACCCCTGCTGGTTTCCCGATCGCGCCTTCATCAATCAAACGCCGAACCGTCTGCCAACGACCGCCCAGAAACGTGTCGGGCGCGCAGCCGACCAGCAGCCCCTTTTCGGACGCCGCGTGCAAGATCGCCTTGCCGTCCGTTCGGTCCATGACCAGCGGTTTTTCCGAATAAACGTGCTTGCCTGCTCCCAGCGCGCACAGACTGATCTCGGAATGCGCGGCCGGAATTGTCAGGTTCAGAACGCAGTCAACCGCTGGATCATCGAACATGTCATCCGGCGTGCAGGCCTTGGCGATGCCAAATTGATCCGCCTTGGCGCGGCTCTCCTGAAGATCAAGGCTGGCGCAGGCCACAACCTCGACGTTTGAGTATTTTGATAGTGTTTTCAGATAGATATCGCTGATGCAACCACAGCCAACAAGGCCGACCCGGAAGGGTTTCGATGTCTCACGTGTCATCATTCCTGTCTTCGTAAAAAGGTAAGTAATTCGGGGGCATGGGCCCTTTGTTGCGACCGCCCTGACCCATCTGCTCCCAGGCGTGGGCGAGTATTCCGACCGAGCGGGACAGGCAAAACAGCCCTCGCGACAAGGGCGCAGGAAAACCAAGTTCGCAGAAGATCACAGCTGTCGCGCCGTCGATATTCATGGCAATTGGCCGACCGCCGCGTTGACGACCGAGTTCGGCTTGAACCTCTTCTCCGATATCGGCAAACCGGCCAAAAACTGTGCCTTCTGCCGCCGCATCACGAACAAGTTGCATCAATCGTGGTGCGCGTGGGTCGACGGGCTTGTGAAACCTGTGACCAAAGCCCGATACGATCTTGCCGTAAGTCTCGCGCCAGCTGTCCAAGCCATCCCGAACAGCGTCATTCAGCGAAGCTCCCGCATCCATGCGGACCGCGAGATCATAGTACAGCTCTGCACACTGCTCTCCTGCCCCACCATGCACGTCGCCCAGCATGTTCACCGCAGTCGCCATCGCGTTATTGAGACCAACTCCACAGGTGGCGGCCATACGCGCGGCCGCTATCGAGGGGGCCTGCGGGCCGTGATCCACGCCTGCGACCAAAGCGGCCTCGAACAGGCGCGCTTGCGCGTCGCTGGGCAGATCGCCCCGCACCATCAGCCAGATCATCTGCGGGAAAGATACGTTCCCGATCAGGTCCTCTATGGCGTTGCCGCGAAAAGCGATCTGGCCGGGCTTCATGTCGATGAGGGAGGTACGCCACCATTGACGAACGGCGCGCTCATCCATTGTCATGTTTTCATCCAGCACGGTCATTGAGTCTGCACCTCTTTGAGCGTCTGGGTTTTGCTTTGCGCGGCGAGGCGAATGGGCGCGTTACGCGCACCGTAACCGGCATAGCCCATGCGGCGTTCAACAATTTCGAAGAAGAAGCCATTAAAGATGGGGCGGCTGTATATCTGAAAATACTCGGAACCCGCTGCCCGATCGTAGAGAATGTTGCCTCGGCGCAGTTGGGCAACCAAATCGTCATCCAATCCGAATGTCGCTTGCAGATCAGCGTAGTAGTTTTCAGGAATGGACAGGCTGGGAAAGTTGGACTTGAGCAACTGGGCTGAGGTTTCAAAAATATCATCCGACTGGAAGGCAATGTGCTGAACACCGGCCCCAAAGCCATCTTCAAGGAATGACGCCGCCAGTGTTCGGCGCCCAACGGCCCCGTTCAGGTTCAGGCGCACTTCGCCCTCGGGGCTTTCAATGGCTTGGCTTTGCACGACGCCGGACGGGTCTGCAACGTTTACGATTGGCGACTTCGCCATCTCAAAAGTAGAAATGTAGTAGAGCAGCCAGCTTTGCATCTCATCGTGACGCATCGTCTGCGCCAAATGATCGATACGGCGCAGACCGGCAGGCTGGGTCGCTTTGGTTTTCGCAACCGGCTCGAACTCGATATCCCACACCCGATGCAGATCGGATTTCTCATCGATGAAATGAACAACATTGCCGCCAACACCACGAATGGCCGGGATATCCAGCTCTCCCGTTCCCACTGGCTGCGAGAAATTCGGAGCGCCCAACGCGGTCGCCCGCTGAACCGTCTGATCCGCATCCCTGACACGCAACCCCATGTCACAAACCGAGGGGCCGTGGCCCAGGAACGCCGAATGGGAAAAACCTCCCTTTTCGGTATTCACAACGATGTTTATCGCGCCCTGCCGCCACAACTCGACGGACTTGCTCACATGCTTTCGCTCCATTCGAAAACACATTGCTGACAGCATATCTGCCAGTTGCGCGCCGCTTACCTCATCAGCTGTAAATTCGACGAACTCAAAGCCTGACGCATAGACGCGTTCCGGCAGGTCCGGGATGCCGAAATCGGTTCCCGGCTCGGTTCGGGATACCTCATCCAGGAGGTTCACCAGTGCCCTGTAGCTGTCTCGGGCCAGTGTTCGGCCGCCGGGTTGAGGAGCTGCTTCGTTGACGCGCGCAATGGACCAAGGCCCCTTGTACCCGGCGCGGGACAACACGCGTACGAAGCCAGCAAGGTTCAGCGACCCAAGCCCCGGCAGAAGCCCAAAGTGCCGTTTGAGCCGACGTATATCCATCTCAAACCGGGGTGCATCGGACAGTTGCACATGGAACAGCCGCTCTCCGGGAATGTCCCGAAGGCGGGCTGGTTTGGACCCGTCGGCAAGCGAGAAGAAGGAATTCAAGGCCAGCCCCAAATGAGGGTTGTCAATTGCTTCAACGACGCCTAACGCCAGCTTATCCGAATGAATAAGACCCGACCATGGCAAGCTCATATAGGCCAGACGCAACCCCATTTCTTTAGCGATCTGGGCCGCCTCGCCAAGATCTGCGATTACCTGTTCTTCGGTTGCAGCGGTATCGACCTCGAAGGCAGACCCGATTAACAGCAATTCCGTTCCCAACTCGCTCATCAGGTCGAGTTTGCGCTTCAGCCGATCAAAGGCGCGCTCCCGTCCGGCGTCGGCCTGGCCTTCAAGGTTATGGAAGGGTTGTAGCAGGCAAATCTTCAGGCCGAGATCTGATGCAATGTTCCGAATTTGCGATGGCGGCCCGTCAAAAGCGGTCAAATCCGGTTCGTGTAATTCGACACCCCCGAATCCCGCGTGAGCGATAGCGCTCAGTTTTTCGGCCAGATCACCGGGGATCGACGTTGTCGAAACCGAGAGGCACATTATCCCTGATATCCAAACATACGTGGCAACCACAGGACCAGATCCGGCATCAGCATCATGATAACCAGAGCGAAGATGAGAACCGCGAGGAAGGCCCAGATTTCCGAGATGATTTCGCGCAGCGGAATGTCCGTCACAGCGTTGATCACAAAGAGTAGAATGCCATAGGGCGGCGTGATCAGACCGATCATCGAGTTCACGACGACCAGCACTCCGAAATGCACCAGATCAATCCCAAGCGCTTCGCAGGTTGGAATGAACAGGGGCACGATCACCAGAATGATCGTCGTCGCGTCCAATACGCATCCCAGCGCGAGGATCAGCAGGTTTACGAGGATCAGGAACACAATCGGGCTGACATCCGATCCTTCCAGCAAGGCCGAGATCGACTGTGGAATCTGTTCCTGAATGACGATGAAGTTCAGAATGAACGCGCCACCAATGACCACCCCGACGGCGGCGGAAGAGCGTGCGCTGTCGACGAACACTTGATAAAGGCCACGGAAGGTCAGTGCGCGGTAGAACAACGCTGCCAGTAGTAGGGCGTAGAATGCAGCAACTGCGGCGGCCTCTGTCGGAGTAGTGACGCCGCCATAAATACCGTACAGCAGAATTGCGGGCATCAGCAGTGCCGGGAACGCGTTGGCGGTTTTAGCCGGCAATTCGCGCAGCGGAACAGGTTCTTCCAATGCAAAGTTCCGCTTTCCGGCCAGATAATAGTTCATCGCCATAAGTACGACGCCCATGATCAGGCCGGGCAGAATGCCAGCCAGGAACAAGGATCCAATAGAGGCCTTCGACACCAGCGCGTAAAGGACCATTGGGATCGAGGGCGGAATGATCGGGCCGATCGTCGCCGACGCCGCGGTAATAGCAGCAGCATAACCTCGGCTGTAGCGGCCATCCTTGGTCATCATCTCAATGATGATCTTGCCGATCCCTGCAGCATCCGCGACGGCAGAGCCGGACATGCCGGAGAAAATCAACGACGCAACCACGTTGACGTGCCCGAGGCCGCCCTTGAACCGCCCGACCGCAGCGACGCAGAAGTTCAGCAAGCGGTCGGTGATCGACCCCGCGTTCATGATATTGGCGGCGACGATGAACAAAGGCACGGCAAGCAGGATCGTGCTTTTGTAGAAACCCTGCAGGATTTTTTCACCCGCCAGTGCAACGTCCAGACCGGCGACACCCAGATACATCAGTGACGCCAGCAGGATGGAATAGCCGATAGGGGTCCCGATGCCTGCCAGAACAAAGAGTGTGAGCAGGCAGGAAAGAAGTTCAAAACTCATTTGCTTGCGTCCTCGTCGTCTTCCACATCAACGCGGGGACGTTCGTCGACCACGTTGTATCCCACGACCATTTCAAGTTCGGTTTTTGGTGGGCCGTTGCGCATGATGTCAAAGAACAGCCATGCATACCGCGCGGCGACAACCAGCATGAACACGGCATAGATCGAAAACACGGTGCGCAGCGGTATCTTCTCACCTGAGAACGGATTTCGCACCGTGGCGGTCTTGCGGATCTTCATCCAGTCGATGTAGTCCCACGTCGGCAGGAAACTGTAGAGCATCCCTACCACGATCGCTGCGGCCGCAAGCATCGCAAAGACCTGGCGCACGCGTCGGGGCACAGACAAATAGATGATGTCGAACTTCACGTGATCCCGTTCGCGCACGATGAACGCGCAGCTGAAGAAGATCACCCAGACCCAGAGGATGCCGATCAGTTCAAGCGTCCAGCCAGCGGGGGTAAAGAAGTACCGCAGAAGAATTTGCAGGAGGAAGATCAGGAAGATTGCCGCCAGCATCCCGCCGGCAATCGCTTCGGTCAGTCGGGAGAACCCCTTTATGAAGCCTTTCATTGTGGTTCTCCCTCCCAAACTACTCAGGTTTAGTTGCCCAGAGCGTTGATCTGCTCCAGAACGCCATCCGGCCATGACCCGGCAAATTCGCTTTCCAGATACATGGTCTGTACCTGATCACGGAACGCTGCGAGATCGGGTTCGTAGACCTCCATGCCCTGTTCCTTAAGGAAGCTGACGAGGTCCTCTTCCTTCTGCAGCTGTTTCTGACGGCCCGCTTCAGCAGCTGCGTCGGCCGCTTCCTGAACCTTGGCCTGCTGCTCGGGTGTCAACCCATCCCAAACCTCCTTGCCAATCGCGATGTAGTTCAGGTCAACAAGATGCGATGTCAGGACGATCTGATTGGTCACTTCGTAAAATTTGGCATCCACCACGGTCGGCAACGGGTTGTCCTGACCGTCAACGGCACCGGTCGACAGCGCTGTATAGACCTCAGAGAACGCCATTGGTGTCGGGGCGGCACCCAGTGCCTTCCCGAGGAACTGCCACGCATCGGTGCCAGGCATCCGAAGGTTCACCCCTTCCAAATCTGCTGGCGTGGTTACTGTCAGCTCATCTTTGGGCTGACGCAGGTTCACCTGGCGACGACCCAGATACATGACCGACAAGAGTTTGACGCCCAGCTCTTCTTCAGCCTTTTGCTTGAAGGCATCCATCAAGGAATCGTTGAAGACAGCTACCTGATGCGCCGCATCCTGATGGACGTAGCCAGCGGTAAAGATCGAAAACTCCGGGAAGAACTGTGCCAGTTCCTGCGCCGAGGTGATCGACATTTCCAGGTTGCCCCGGCTGATGGCGTCAAGCTCGGTGCCCTGTGCGAAGATGGTGCCATTATAGCTGGGCTCATAGCTTGCAAAATCGGCGACCATGGGCGCGAAAACCTCGGCCATGGCGACCGAACGCTGATCGGTCTCCGATCCTGATGTTGCGAGGCGAAGTTGAACTTTGTCTTCTGCCAGCGCACTACTTGTTGCGCCAATTAGAACACCGGTTGCGACCAGGGCCGACACTGCAGCCCTGCGGGTAAGTTTGGTAATCACTTTGCTCCTCCCTGAGACATCATGATGCATTTTTCCGATTCTGAGTTTTGCCCTATTTTGGACTTTTTGCAAGATTTTTTGCAAAATATCAGATATTTTTCATTACCTGTAATTTCTGTTGTTGCATTTCCTGAAGGTTTCTTATCCTGACAGTCTCGCCAGTCCTGCAGGAATTCTGAATGGCTTCAATGACTTGAAGTGTTCTGAAGCCTTCCCAGCCGGACACAATCGGATCTGCTTCGTGCCGAGCAACTTCAACAAAGTGCCCGAGTTGATTGACCAGTGGGTCAGAGGAACCCTTCTTCAGCGCGGTTGACGAAATTGGAATCCACCAATCCCTTTCCTCACTCTGGTAGGTCCATAGTCTAAGATCGGGGACAGACAACGACCCATGAGAGCCACCGATCATGTAGCTACTCTCAGTGGTCGACGGATAGATTGGATATTCCTGAGACGTCATCTCCCAACTCCATGGAGCAACGATGCTGTCGGACACGCTTATGGTGCCTATCGCTCCGGTTTCAAACGTCAACAGCGCTCCGGCGACATCTTCGTTGTCATAACCGCGCTGCGATGCAGCCGACTGCGCCTGTACGGTCACGACCTCTCCGGCCAGATACCGCAGAAGATCCACATCATGGACAAGATTGACCGAGATGGGCCCTGCACCAGGTTTCTTTCGCCAGGGCGCGGCATCAAAGTATTCGTCGGGCTTATAGAACCAGCAATTCGCATGGACAGCGCGCACATCTCCAATCTTCCCATCGACAATGGCTTCCTTCGCTGACTTGATCAGAGGATTGTGCCGACGATGATGTCCGACCATCAGTGGCACATTGGCCTTCTCCGCTTCTTGGACAAGCTCCAGTGCAGCGATAGCTTCCACGGCGATCGGTTTTTCGACGAGAACGGGACAACCATGCCGAACACACGTGAGGCCTTGTTCGACATGAAGCGTGGTAGGGGTCGCGAGCACAGCTCCGTCCGGTGTCTGATTTGCAAACATGTCCTCGAGGGTCTCGTAACACGCAACGCCATGCTCCGCGGCGTAGGTGCGCCCTTCGTCACTGGGATCAACAACCGCGACAAGATCGACATGACGCAACGCGCGGATCGCGTCTGCGTGGCGGCGCCCAACAAGACCAATGCCAACGATGGCAATGCGAAAGTTCATTGACACTTTGCTTCCTTCCAGAGGGTTCGGAAACTCCGAAACCAATATTTGCGACTGAGCTGCATTGCCCAACTTGAACTCGACCGTATTGGGGTTTTTGCGATTCCACAATAATGTATGATATTTTTATTTCTACCATACATCACATTGGATTGCTGATAACTCTGTAAAGTGGTATTTGAAGGAGGAATCTAAAAATATCGGGTGAAAAGCATGGCGAAACAGCCGTCTACGATAGGTGCAAGCACCTATCAGCGCATCAAGCGGGATATCATCTTTGGAGAGTTGCAGCCCGGCTCCAAACTGAAGCTGGACGCCTTGAAGGAACGCTACTCGGCAAGCCTTTCGACACTTCGTGAAACGCTGAACAGGCTCGCCAGCGACGGATTTGTCGAAGCTCCCGAGCAACGGGGTTTCCTGGTTACGCCAGTTTCACGAGAAGACCTGACCGAGATTTCAGAACTGCGCGTTCTGTTGGAATGCCACGCGTTGGAGTTGTCCATTGCGAACGGCGACACGGATTGGGAAGGAAACCTGGTTGCCGCACACCACAAACTGCACCTTATGGAACAACAGCTTCTCAAGGGCGACGAGTCCGAGAAAGAAACCTGGAAACGATATGATTGGGAGTTTCACCAAGCGATGATCGCGGCCTGCAACTCCAAGAACCTTCTGTCTCTGCACTCAATCATCTACGACAAGTATCTGCGGTATCAGATGCTCGTGCTGACCTATCGCGGCGAAGAGGCAGTCAAGGAGCACAAGGGCATGTTCGATGCCGCATTGGTCAGAGACGCGGACACGGCTAAGAAGCTGTTGGAAGATCATATCCGAAATGGCCTCGCTCACACGTTGGAGGCTATGTAAGGCGCCATGCTGATTGCGTGCTTCGACGTCTTCAGGTCGATTTGGCAGGGAATATCTCAAAATTCTACGTCTAAATCGAGAAGTCTGTGAACGGCCCATTGCGGTCGTAGAGAAAGCATCACTGAGCTGCTGTCAGCACTGCCAACCCGGACCTTTGCCGCGACTGCAAGAGATCGGACATGCGGTACTAACGCTTAGAGCAAATTCTCATACTGCCTCAAAAAATCCAATTCAATTTAGCCAAACAGCAATCAAGCATGCACCTCGGACCTCGATTCATCTAACCGCTCAATGTCAATCTCAGCCAGAGAAGAAATGACATAATCTGCGGCAGTTAATTCACTTTCGTGTTCTTCGTGAAGAAGACCGATACAATAGAAACCACCATTCTTTGCCGCTTCGATCCCGGACGTAGAATCCTCAATCACAACACATTCGTCCACCGTCAGACCAAGTCCGCTGGCTGCGGCGAGGAAAATATCCGGGCTGGGTTTCCCATTTTCGACATCGTCGCCTCCGATTACAATCGGGAAGGCATCCAACAGCCCGGCTTTTTCAAGAACGGATCGAACGTTGGCGCTGCTGGAAGCAGCGGCCAGCCCGTAACCCTCGGACTGGCATTGCCTGACAAGTTGAACCGCTGCATCGAAAACCCGGAACTCTCCTCGCTCGATCATTTCAACATAGTAGTCATTTTTTTTGTCGGCGGCGGTTCTGACTTCGTTTTCCGAATGCCGTGTCATGACCGCACGAGCTCCGTCGTAGCGGGGGCGACCGTCGACAAGGCGTCGATATTCAGGCTTGCCAAACTCATACCCGTGTTCTTCAAACATACGTTTCCAGGCCGCAAAATGCGCCGGCACGGTGTCGACCAAAACACCATCGAGGTCGAAGATTAGTCCTTTGGTCGGCATGCTGAGCCTCCTGGTTCGAGCCTGTGTCAGAAACACGTAGCATGTCGGGATTTTTCTTCAATTGGCTGGCATGTGAATGTTTATCTGGCATAGTTATTCCTACCGCCAGGATCCACTTACCGGACAATGTTGGGCCAAATGATTGACGTAAAGAAGCTGCCCTTTGAAGATCGTGCCCAGTGCGCTGCTTATATGCGTGCAACGCACAACATGTCACAGGTGGAGATCGGCACCGTTCTTGGTGGCCTGTCTCAACCGCAAGTGTCGCGATTGCTGAAACATGCTGAGCGGCAAAACTACCTCGTCATCGAACAGCGCTTCGTCAAAGAGCAATTCTCGGATGAGTGGATCCGCCAGATGGACGAATTACTGGCTCCTTCAGGGCTGAATTCAGACCTGAAAGAGTTTTGCGACAAGAACAAACTCAGGCCACCTCGACTTGGAGTTTTCGAAAGCGGCCCGGGAAACACCGAGGCGGCCCTGGCACAGCGCCGTACCAGATTCGGACGAACCGCCTCCGGAAGATTGACAGAACTGATCGAAAAATCAGACGTTATCGGCGTTGCTTGGGGACGGACAATCAAGTCTTTGGCGGAGGGGATCGCCGCCTCAAGGCAGCCCATAGATAAATCGCGCAAGACTGAATTCGCGGCGGTTTGCGCCGAATTGGTGTCGTTGGCGCAGCACGGATACTCTGCCAGCCGGCTTGCCGGAACGTTTGATGAGCTGTTTAACGAAAAGCAGGAGGAAAGCCCCCAACTGACCGGCTTCCCGGCTTACATTCCCCGCCACTACGACGAGACCATGCGCCGCTCCATTTGGCAGTATATCTCTGACACGCCGGGATTTCACCGCGTGTTTTCGGGACCCGACGCGTTGATTGACAAAATGGACATGCTGATCTCCAGCGTAGGGTCTTCAAGCACGCCGGTTCTGGGTAGTTTCGAAGAATTGGTTCAGGCAGGCGGTTTGAGGGCAGATGACCTCAGGCATCTGGTTGTGGGTGACCTTGGTGGCATTTTAATTCCGAGAACGGGAATATCCCAAATCAAGATGGACCTGATTGACGAATTGAACGGGCTATGGACCGGGATCAAAACAGAGCACGTAAAGGCAATAGCAGATCGGGCTTTTGACGATCCCAATCAAAGTGGTGTCGTCGTCGTCGCAATTCAAAAAGAACGTGGTGATACGGTGTTTGAACTAGTCTCCAGAGGTCTTGTAAACGAATTGCTCATAGATCATGCCGCCGCTGAACAGTTGCATCGTCGAGTTGCAGAGGCACTTACGGACTGACCGCATCACCTCGGCTTGGTCGGCTACTACCGCCTGACTCAAAACGGTAATCGTTACGCTGGCTGTGGCGCGAAGACAACGTCCTCTCCGGCGACCAAAATAACAGGGCGTCCCATTACTTCGATCCCTTCTCGGCTGCCGGATGGGGCAATGAACCGAAAGCGACATTCGTCATGAGAAATCGTAACCTCAACATCATTCCCCTGCCATTTCAGGTTAAACCGGATGCCGGACCATGCCTCGGGTAGCCAGGGTTTGAATGTCATCTTGCCATGCTTGACCCGAAAACCGCCAAAGCCGCACACAAGCGTCTGCCAGGTGCCACCTGCTGAGGCAATGTGCATTCCATCCTGCGTGTTGCCCTGATTGTTAACCAGATCAACATAAGCTGAACGCTCAAAATAGCGATGGGCAGAAGAAATGTCGCCGACTTCGATCCCCATGATTGAATGAATGGCCGGGCTGAGAGACGATTTGTGCATCGTACGTTTTTCGTAAAACGCATAATTTGCTGCTTTGACGTCGTCTGAAAACTCGTCAGGCAAGAGATAGTTCAACATGATCACGTCTGGTTGCTTGAGCAGCATTGAACCATTCAGTGAGAAGTGGTCATGCCCTTCGGGATAGACGGGCATATGGTTATTGTCCCATTCGGTAATGGGAATATCCTTGAGCTGGAAATAACCCTCAAACTGTTCGATCAGATTGCGGGACGGATCAAATGGGACATAGATTTTTTCGGCCATTTCCAACCACTGATCCACTTCCTTCCCGGTTAGATCCAACCGAATCCGCAATTCGTCATGAACCGCAGACGAATTTTCACTGAGTTCTCTGAAAACACGTGCCGATTGCTCAAGATGCCATTTCGCCATTCGGTTGGTGAACGTGTTGTTGTCGACATGTTCATGAAACTCGTCCGGCCCGATGACGTTGGTAAGCTCATACCGATCCTTTTTTTCATTCCATTCCAGCCGACTGATCCAGAACCGGCTGGTCTGATACAAAACTTCTGCCCCGAAATCACGAAGGAATTCGTGATCACCCGTCGCCGCAACGTAGCTGAGGATCCCATAAGCGACACAAGCGGTGACGTGGATCTCTTCTTCTCCGGTCCAAATCCGGTTCGCGCCGTCCGCCGTCCATTTTGGCGTTGTCTCCACCCCGGTATCAGCGGATTCCCAAGCGTATTGGGCACCCTCGAATCCGTTCATTCGGGCATTTTCAATCGCGCCCTTCAAAGTGTTGCAACGGTATTTCAGAAGCGCTTTGGCCGTCTCCGGCTGTGTGAAGATGTAAAACGGTAGCAGGAAAATTTCGGTGTCCCAGAAGACGTGGCCTTTATACCCTTCGCCAGACATGGACTTGGCGCCGATGTTCGCGCGCGGGTCGTTTTCGTTGGCGGCAATCAACAGATGATAGATATTGAAACGCATTGCTCGCGTCGCTTCAGGATCACCCGTCACCACGCAATCACAGGCGTCCCATTTCGCTCGCCAAGCTGCTGCGCTTTCGCTCAGACAAGTTGAGAACCCCTTGGCCTGTGCTGTCTCCAGCAACGCTTCGCATTTTGCCGCCACCTCTGCACCGTTCAGGTCTCGTGACGTGAAAATCGACACCAGCTTTTCGAAAGTCAGACTTTGTCCGTTGAGCGCATCAACTGAAACGGCTTGCGAAACCTGTTCATAATCACGGTTTGCGACTTTGAACTCGCTGAAGGAAGGACTATCCAAGGCAGACGCCATGCCAATCGTAATGCCGGTGTCCAGAGTCAGAGCTTCGATATAGGACGCATCGCTGCTTGCATGTGACTGAGTGACCTTCAGGTGTCGGCTTTTGGCCCACTTCTCCCATTTGACCTCGGGATGGAAGACAGGGTTTCTCTGATATGCTGGCAGGCGGTCCAGATTGTATCGATGAGCATCAAGCGCGCTTTCGACAGTGATCTCGGACGAATGGTTCTCTGGCGTGACGATCAGACGAATGCCGCAGATGTGCTGATCGGCAAAACTGGCAAACCGGATGCTGTTAATGCGAGTGCGACGGCCCGTACTGTCTTCAAAAACGGTATCGCGATGCAAAAAACCGGTCTGCAGATCCAATACGCGCTTATGTTCGACAACTTTGCACGTTTGGACATCCAGAGCCTCACCTTCCACACGAACCCGAAGTGGCAACCAGGTAGGAACATTGACCTGATCGATCACAGTCGAGTCATGGTGATCGTATACACCTGCCAGATAGGTGCCAGACAGCTCTCCTTTGTGGCCCTCTTCCAGCGATCCGCGTGTGCCCTGATAACCGTTGCCGACCGTGAAAATGGTCTCTTTGAAGTTCGCATCGTCTAAACTGAATTGCGTTTCTTCGATCAGCCAATCGCGACTGCTCAGCATTATCTGCATGTCAGGCTCCATTCGGTGATGTTTCGGAAAGTTCAGTCGCCGTAGGTTTCGGCAATCTGACGTTCGGTTTCTGCCAATGATCCGTAGACGTCCAACTCGCTGCTCGAGCAGCGCTGCGCCCCGGCACAGTTGCCGAACTGACAGGCTTTGACGAAATCGCGGGTCTTGAGGTAGCCAAAGGCCAAGCCACCAGCAAAGCTATCGCCGCAGCCAGTGGTGTCGACTACATCCTCGACAAGCACGCGCTTGACCAAGTGCTCACGCATCCGGCCGGTCTCGTCTTTGTGGTAGACGGCGCACCCATGCTGATCCAGCGTGACGTAAAGCGCTTTGACACCAAGATCCAAGCAGTGCCGCGCAAACTTGGGCAGCTGGTCCATCGTTAGTTCGCTTATGTCTTGCAGCTCATCTGAACCGTATTCACCCTTGAACCAACTGCATTGAGCTTCTTCCAGGTTCATCTTCAGCAGATCGATATGTGGAAGCCACCGATCTCGGTCGATCCAGAATTTGTGATACCGCTCGCCATGCGCCGAGCAGCCGCTGGTGGGGCCATGCGCATCAAACACAACCAGACCATCGCTGTTAGTCTTGATGTAACGGATTGTCTCCAGCGGTACTTCAAAGTCGGTTATCGGAACGAAAACGAAGGCATCGCAATCCATCAGGTCTTCAATATCCTCTGGCAAGATTGGATTCATGAAACCCGTTTGCTTCTCGTTGCGCCGGTTCTGGTCGACATAGACCAGATCAATCACTGCGCCCTGATCCGCATCTCCGGTAATATGGCTAACATCAAGATGGCGAAATTCGGACAGTAAGCCCCGGATATTTTCGACGTCTGTTTCTCGTACGTGGCTGACCACATTTATTTTTGATCCGTGACCAGCCAGTGAGGACATGCAGACCGCCGTGTACACCGCGCAGCCAAACTTTTCGAATTTCTCACCTTGGTAGCTGGTGATCTTGTCCCTTGGGATCGGGCCAAGTACTGCGACATTGATCTTGTCCGACATTTCGGTCCCTTACACGTTTGCTCTGCTTTTCCGACTGACGCCAACGCCACTATAGCAGCTTCAGTTCTGATAGATTTGCTCGCTGGTATAGAACCCACCTTCGATTACGGTGGCATCGATCGTATCTTTCGTTACTGCAAGGACAGGGGTGATTACCGTCGGGATTTCCGCGAAGCCGTTGTCTATCAGTGTATGTTCACCAATCAGGTCAGTGATTTCCGCGTCTGGAGATTGCGCGATATTGACGGCGATATCAGCCGCCCGATAAGCCAACGGTTTTATCTGCTTCCAAATTTCCAGCGCCTGTACGTCGGTGGCGACCAGCCTGACATTTCTCAAGTCAGCATCTGATCCGGCGACAAAAACCTGTTCCGTTGATGCCAGATCCTCGTCTGACAATGCCGCCAGAACACCGAATGCAAGTCCGCTGTTATTTGCGATAAAGGCATCGATATCGTTGTCATATTCGACCAGTAGATTCTCGGTGGTGTCTCGCGCCATATCTGAAGACCAGTCAACGTGGCTGCGATCAGCGACAAGTTCTAACCCCGGGTAATCCGCAATGACCTTAAGCACGCCGCTGCTCAGTGCTTCAGCATTGGCGTCGCCAGGTTGACCCCGGATCAGGGCGATGCGACCTGCCACCCCGCCACGTGTTTCATTCAACCAGTCAACCATGGCCTCGGCCTGCAACTGTCCTACCGCCCAGCTGTCCTGCATAACCATGACATCAAGTGGACCGCCCTGAAGCATCGAGTCATATCCGACAACTTTGACCCCCTGATCATGGGCCAGATCAACAAGGGCTCCGGCAGTCGCGGTGTTGACGGGTTGCAGAACCAAGACGTCCACTCCGAGATCCAGCATTTCCTCGACCTGCTGCAACTGGCGCAATGGATCATTGCCGCTGCTGTCGAATATCACGTTTGCCCCTTGGGATTCCGCACGTGCAGTGAACAAAGATTTGTCAGTCTGATATCTATCTTCCTGCATGGTCTTGAGCAGAAAACCGATTGTAACGTCGTCTTGTGCTGCCACAATCGTAGGAAAAGATGCCGATAGAAGGCCGGCCAAGCCCAACGCTCTAAGGCCATTTGTGCGTAAGGTTGCTGTAATGGACGGTACCATCGCTCACCTCCCAATTGTCATTCAGGATTTCGGGGATTTTGGCGGTGCCCCCGGTACGCTAACCAGGGGCTGTTCCACCTCATTTCTTTTTCTGCATCACATCGAACCACACAGCGAGGATGATGATCAGGCCTTTGATGATCAGCTGATAGAACGTCACCACTCCCAGCAGGCTCATGCCGTTGTTCAGAACGCCGATCAGCAAAGCACCGATGATGGTTCCGCTCACCCTGCCCGAGCCACCCGCCAGACTTGTGCCGCCAATGACAACTGCGGCAATCGCGTCCAGTTCGAACATGGTACCCAGGTTGGGGGATGCACCATTCAAACGCGAGGCAAGGATAATTCCGGCCAGTGCCGACAGTACCGAGATGACTGTGTAAACGATCATCTTGGTGCGAACGACATTGATACCGGACAAGCGTGCCGCATCTTCGTTTCCGCCAAGTGCGTAGAGGCGGCGGCCAAAGCGGGTGCTATTGAGCGTGTAGATCCCGGCAAACGCTATGACTGCAAAGATCGCAACGGGAACAGGGATACCCTTGTAGCTGGTGAACACGTGGAAAGCCAAAGCAAAACCACCGATCATAACGGCACCATTGACCAGCAATTCCTGCATGTTCACTTCTACGCCATGCGCCCGGCTTTGCTGCACATCCCGGAAGATCGAATAAACAGCAAGCGCAGCACACACGATCAAAACGATGCTGGACATCATCGGCGGGATATAAGCGCCACCAATTAGCGGAAACACGTCACTTGTTACCGGTACAGAACTGCCGTTGGTCAAGGTCAGTGCCAAACCACGTGCAATGGTCAGCATGCC
Organism: Ruegeria sp. YTSC199; assembly: GCF_059609725.1. Lineage (NCBI taxonomy): Bacteria > Pseudomonadati > Pseudomonadota > Alphaproteobacteria > Rhodobacterales > Roseobacteraceae > Ruegeria > Ruegeria sp. YTSC199. The sequence continues at coordinate 9,074 of NZ_JBXWMF010000027.1, read as the reverse complement.
AAGGGTTATGATGAAGGGTGGTATGTTGAACTTGGCTATCCAGAACCCGTTCCACGCGCCGATACCAACGCCAACGACCAAAAGCGTCGCAGGAACCGCCAGAACTGTTGGCACTCCGTATTGCATCATCAGTGTGCACACCACAGCCGATAAGCCGACGACAGAGCCCACGGAAAGGTCTATACCGGCAATGAGGATGACCATGGTCATACCTACGGCAATGATCCCGATGATGGTCACCTGACGGGACAGGTTGCTGAGGTTGCGCGCGGTAAAGAACGCATCGTCGGCAAAGCTAAGCCCGATGACCAGCACGATCAGCGCAATCAGCGTCGCGTTGTCCTTGACGAAGTTTATCAGGTGGTTTTCCTTGGCGCCGTTGACGCCAACACCTGCAACGTTGCTGTCAGCACTCATTTTGCTTCCTCCCTTATGCGCTGCCGGTGGCATACGCCATGATTGCTTCTTTCTTTGCGTCGTCCCGTTCAAAGTTCGACACAATCTCGCCTTCGCACATCACCAGAATCCGGTCGCACATGCCCAAAACCTCAGGCAGCTCAGATGAGATCATGATGACGGTCACGCCTTGCTGAACCAACTCGTTCAGCAGCTTGTAAATCTCGACCTTGGCGCCGATATCGATCCCGCGCGTGGGTTCATCCAGAATGAACACATCCGGCCTGGAATTCAGCCATTTACCCAGAATGACCTTTTGCTGATTACCCCCGCTGAGCGTGCCGATAACCGTGTCAATTGACGGCGTTTTCACACCGAGCTGATCGACGTATTCCTTAACGACCTTGCGCTCTTGCTGGGTGTTGATGATGCCCAGAACTTTCGAGCTGATCGTCTCAAGCGACGAAATCGTCGTGTTGAACGAAATGGACTTGTCCAGAAACAGACCCAGTGCCTTGCGATCTTCGGTCAGCAAGGCAATGCCGGCTTCAATCGCGTCTTTCGGCGATTTGATCTCCAGCTTCTGCCCGTTCAGCTTAACCTCGCCTGTTGTCTGGTCCGGGTAGGCTCCGAACACGCCACCAACCAATTCGGTCCGACCCGCACCCATCAGCCCCGAGATACCCAGAATTTCACCCTTGCGGGCAACAAAGCTGGCATTCTTAACCAAATAACTCCCCGGCATATCGGGGTTCGTGACAGACAGATCGTTAACTTCCAGGGTCACTTCACCTGGGGTGAAATCGATCTTGGGGAACATGTCTTTGATATCGCGGCCAACCATTCGGGCGATGATTTGATCAAGAGTGATATCTGCGATCGGAGTAACTTCACCGATGGTTTGACCATCACGCAGAACTGCAATCCGGTCGGCAATCTGCTCAATCTCTTCCATTTTGTGCGAGATGTAGCACATGCAGACACCATCTGCCTTCAGCTTGCGGATGATACGGAAAAGGTCTTTGACTTCCTTGTCCGTAAGGGCAGAGGTCGGCTCATCCAGCACAAGAATTTCCGCTTTTAGGGACAGAGCCTTGGCGATCTCGACCATTTGCTGCTTGCCCACGGTGATGTTCTGCACCAAATCGGTCGGTCGAATGTCATTGATACCCAACTCGGTCAGCAGCTTCTGTGTTTCCGCAAAAGTCTGGTTCCAATTTATCCGGCCTTTGGAATCAGTGAACTGGCGATCAAGAAATATATTTTCCGCAACGGATAAGCCGGGGATCAGATTGAGTTCCTGATAGATGATGCCAATTCCGGCGGCCTCGGCTTCCTTAGTGTTGGCAAAACGAACCCTCTCCCCCCGCAAATAGATATCGCCTTCGTAGGTTGGATAGGGCCAAACCCCACTGAGCACTTTCATCAACGTGGATTTGCCTGCTCCGTTTTCTCCCATCAACGCCAGAAGTTCGCCCGAACGGGCTTCAAAATTGACATTGTTCAGGGCGCGAACACCGGGAAAATCCTTGATGATACCCTGCATTTTCAGGACGACTTCAGACATGCTTTTTCCCATCACATTCAGAAAGGTGTTTCAGACAATCCCCACCCTGCGCGGCAATTTTGCCCGAGGTATCTAAGGAAGGAGGGCACCATTTAGCTGCGCGCGGGGAGTACACGCATTGGGAGCTAAATGGCGAAACGCCCTCCTTCAGGAAACAGACCCGGGGATCAGTTCCCGTAGACTTCTTCCTTGGAATAGAAGCCGCCAGCGATGATCGTGTCATCGATGTTGTCCTGCGTCACAAGCGTGATCGGAGTGACAATCGTCGGCACGTCGGCGAAGCCGTTGTTGATAACCTTGTCGACTTCAACCAAATCAGCCGGGGCTGTATCCGGGTCCTTTGCGAGTGCCACGGCCACTTCTGCCGCAGTTTCGGCCAGCGGATCGATCTGCTTCCAAATTTCAACCGCCTGCTTGCCTTGCGCAACGTATTGGATATTGGCCAGATCGGCGTCAGAACCAGCGACAAACACCTTATCAGATGACGCCAGACCCTGTGCTTCCAGCGCCGCGATAACACCTCGTGCCATGCCACTGTTGTTGGCGATAAAGGCATCAATGCCGTTGCTGTTTGAGGTCAGCGTGTTTTCAGCAGTTGCCATGGCCTTTTCCGACGACCACCCTTCGTGTGCCTGGTTGGTCACCAGTTCCAATCCTGGATTGGCCTCAACGATTTCCAGAACGCCGCTGCTCATGGCAATAGCGTTGGAGTCGCCAGGCTGGCCTTGAATTAGAGCGATCTTTCCGGAAACCTCTCCGTTCTTGTCGGTGAGCCATTCAACCATGGCTTCGCCCTGCAAGCGACCGACAGCCCAGCTGTCCTGCATAACCATCGCATCCAACGGCCCATCCACCAGCATTGAGTCATACCCAACGACGCGGACGCCCTCGCTGTTGGCCATGCTGACCATGCTTCCGGCAGTACCAGTATTCACAGGCTGCAACACAATAACCTCTGCACCCTTGGCAAGCATGTTTTCGAATTTCGCCAGCTGGGTCAGTTCATCATTGTTTGCTGAATCAAAGATAACTTCAGCGCCCAACTCCTCTGCTTTCGCAGTAAATGCAGCGCGGTCACGCTTGTAGCGTTCTTCCTGCATGGTTTTCAGCAGGAACCCAATTTTTACATCGCCCGCATTTGCGGTTCCCGCGGTCAATGCGACAGCGGCAACAGAAAGCAGGGCAGCTCTACGGGTAATGGTCTGCAATAGGGACATAATTCCTCCAGTGTATGTTCCTTGGCTGCCGGACCGCTTGGGTCGACAGCACGAACTGCTTCGCAAATTGTGCTGGATGCCGGTTAACCGGTGGGATCAAGCGTCAATCTCAAAGCGATAACGCTAACATAGCACCGCAAAATGAGCTCGAAATTTGTATAATTAGCAAGAATACTTATTCGAAAACACCATTGAGTTCTCTGCATTTGAAGATACTATGTATATAAAACAGCACCTTAATGACTTCCGACTTATTGATAAAAGCCATTGAAAACTCTCGAATATGTTGCGGCCGAGTTGAGTCTTGATCGCGAAATGGTATTCAAAGCCTCGAAGTCGGCAATCGTACGTCCTACTGAGAATGTCGGGGGAAAATCGTCTCGCGCTTTCCGTATTAGAGCGCTCAAGTAGCTAACATAGATCCAAGCAAAAGCTTCCTTCACACCAAAAGTCAATTTATGGCAAGCGCTGTTGAATGGCCGCTTACCGAGACTGTGAATGGTTTTTTTGCAGGAGCAGCGAAAGACCGCTTTCCGCCCTGGTTTCAAAACCACTTTGCCGGGAACCGTAGCAATAGCCGGTCGAGTTCATTGTTTTGCTCCGGCTCGAGCTCGGACCTTAGTTCTTGCATCGAAGGCACCCTGCCCCAACGCTTCTCGTGCACGCGTTTGATTGAAAACAGGTTCGTTCGGCGTTTTAGAATGGTTGCGATCAGACCGTGAGTTTTTCGGCGTACAGCGATCGAAGAAGCGCGGTAAGGCCGATCCATTGAGGTGATGCAGCGAGGGTTTGGTTGCGCCGGAAACGCGACGCTAGAAAAGAGGTCTATAGGTGCGCGTTCGAGTCGGATTGATTTCATCAGAACATTTGCAAATGCCATAGCGAAGTCTCTGAATTCGCTTTTGTTCTTGGTATTTGATCGCTCCGACAGGCTCTTTTCAAACGCCAATTCCAGTTGGATTACCTCATTCCAGGCTATCTGCACATTATGGTTGTCGCGCAGCTCCAAGACGGTCGAAGAAGACATGTCGGGTAGTCCAAGCTGCGTCGAATAGAGTGAGCCGCAAGCACTACATGCGAGAACGACATTGCTACCGTTAAATACGAATGCCGGTTCGGCTTCACGATCATGGCATTTCATGCAATGGGTGGTAAGCGGCCTCCTGTGAGCCACACAGAATGTGCGGGCGGTCATCCTCCAAGCCAGCCGCATGAATTGGTCATGGCCGTTGAGCTGGTCGCGAAGCAGGCAACGCGGGCACCACGCAAACGAAGGCGCCTTGCTGAAGCGGTCCGAGCCCAAGTGTTTCCCCCCTGCCCGCCTCAGCCACTTTGTGTGAACGCTAGGGCTGGTGCCTGGTAAGGTCAGCAGTTCCAGCCTGCGTTTTTCCGGGTCCAGTGCATCGTTCAAGCCAGCCAAAATGACACCATGATCCAGTGCATCCAGATCCTCGGGAAGTCTAGTGAAACTCTGATGTCTCGCTAATGGGAACAGCTCCCGAAGGTAGGATAAGGGATCTGTCGAATTCATCGAAGCCGCGCGACCTACGAACGAATTCAGGCTTTCCATCGCATAGGGTGTGACGTTCATAACGGCCATTCCTAACTGCGATGGCTTACCCAGGTGTCGAAATCCAAGCGCTCACTGCCAGACACAATCGCATAGATCGCGAAACCAGTGAGCACCTGCATCACATTTTTGCAGATACCATTCGACTTCCTGATGATGGCCTTGCGTAGCTTTGGATCGCGGGTCAGTGCCCCCTTCTCCTGTACGGGGCACCATCGTTCAAACCCGCCTAGAAACTCGATGAAATCATCCTCGCGGGATGTCCAGGCACGATACTGATAATGTACTGCTCGCCCCAGGGTTTGCTCATCTTCCAGCGCCCATCGCCAAATACGTGGAGCACCCGTCAGAACGACCCTGATATCGTATTCGGAAATCAGGTAGTGGACGTAGTTTTGATAGGAAATTCGTTGGTGTTTCTGAAAGCTATAGGTGCGGTGAAAGTCCTCTAAAATGACGAGTCTCGTATTCAGATGTCTCAGTAACTCGAGCGTTTTGGGGTAGGAAGACCGGCGTGTCATTGGGCCATAGCCCGGGATGCCAAGCTGCGCACGAAGTGCATCACAGTAGTCAATAAAGTTGCCGCTTGGATGGATGAGTTGGTTTACGACCGGGACTGTTTGCTGACCACTTTGTCCCTTAGTCGCGGGTGGGTGTTGGGCCGCAAACTGTTTGATAATGCGGGTCAGCCCCATTCCAGCCGGGGCGGTCAAGAAAACAAGCTTGTTTTCGCAATCCAGCGGCTCATTGAGCAGTTCATTCAATCGGTTTCGAAGGGCGCGAATGGCTGATGTCTCAAAATACGCGCCGTTCCGAACATAACGAATACGCTCTGGAACCGATGCCTGTGACATATCTGGGAAGTGTTGAGATGGAGTTTTGTTCATGACAACTTCCTCGGCACCGAGAAGCTTAGTGGGTCACCAAGATCGCGAATGTCGCGACCATGCGTTTGAGGGTGTCTGTCGAAATGGCTGGTCGCCTTTTTGCGCCGGTTTGCTTCCGCCAGGATCTGTTTCCGATGATCGTGAACCACGGCAGGGTCAGGTGCGTCCATTGCCGCTTGCAGCCTTTTTTCCTTCCGTTTGTTGTGTTCATTCCATTCTTCGAGGGACATTGGATCGCGCGGGAAAAACTCACTTCGGGCTTCGTGAAAGATTTCGTCGTCGGCACTGATGTGTACTGTACGAATGTCAGTGGGATCATACTTGAGCATGACGCTTTTCACGCCGCAGTTTTTCATCTTTTGTAGTTGTTCTGAGCGATAGAACATCCCGAACAATTCCAAACCCTCCCGCTGGATGTTGCGTCTCTCAAACGGGAGAAAATCAAGGCGAAACCGATCCGGATCCATCGGCAGACGCGGACCGGCCTCACTTTCGCGCCAGCTGAAATTCCAGGCGTTCATCGGCGATGTCAGCAGTCGACGGCTCTTATCATGGACGTAGTCGCGGAGGATGAACTCGAGCAGGAGTCTCTCAACGTCAAACAAGGCAAGCCTCGCCTGCTTTTCGGGTTGATAGGTTCCCTTCTTTTCGGTGTTTGAAAAAGTGGTTCCAGGAAGGGTCTGAACGAAGGCCTGGATTGTTCCTATGAAACGCTCGACGTGCCCACCGAGATGCGGCCGCGCCACGGGGCGAAATATGTGCTCGACGCCGTATTGTTCCAGCCCCCAATTGAAGGCTTTGGATTTAAGGTCGGTCCCGTTGTCACTGCTGATCACGAGGGGCAGCCCATACACCGGCCATTCATACGGAATACCCATTTCCGAAAGGTATTCTGCCTTTGGAAAAACGGATCGATGAAAGGCTTTCATGAGATTGATGGCCGATGGCGCTTCCATCGATAGGTATATTCCGGTCGGCATCCTCGTTGCGATATCCAGCAGAACCGTTAGATATGGTCGTCCTATGCATTCTCCTGTGATTGGATCGATGACCATCAAGTCCAGTTTCGTATGATCAATCTGAACAACCTCTAGCGGATCCTTTACAAGATATTTGCCTCGAACGATCTGATAGGCCTGCCGCGCTGCCCTGCCCCCTTCGCGTTTCAGCTTGAGTAACCGATCCGGCATCGTATCGATCCTGCGGATCAAAGCTGACTTTGAAATCACTGGGTAACCAAGTGCAGCTAGTTCACGGTTGATGTCTTTAACCGCTTTTTTCAGAGATATCTTGTTCCTAGTGAGAAATTCCTTTCGAAGGTAATTACTGATAACGTCCTCTTGCTCACTGATGAGCCTGGTGCTCATTTTTTTGGGACCGGGTTTGGAACGTAGCAACGCAGCAGCCCGGTCATCAAGTTGCGCTCGTTTTAGTAGCCTGTATGCCGCGGATCTCGAAAGACTGTGCGCCCTGCAAAAGTCTTGCACCGCCGCTTTGGTCTGAAATCCAATTTGAAGATATGGGGCAAGGTCTCTGCGAAGCGCAAACGCCCTAGCCCACTCGCGTTCATCGCGAGCATCGTCGATCTTCGACATAGTCGCCTCCTTGTAGCAAGGCACACTGACAGGCTCGAAAAATCGAGTGACAGCCTTGACTTTGAGATTGGATTGGAGAAGATCGAAATGACGGTTGAGAGAAGCCATTCGATCTTTGTGAAAGCCTATGTGTTGGCGCACATAGGTTTTTGCTTTTCTACGTTAGGTCATGTCGCACCTCCCTCTTGCCCATATCGATCAGGCCAAAGTGCGGCGGGAGTCGTTTTCAAACGGATGGCTATTGCCTGCTCTATACGCTTGGAGCGCCTAGCTCCCCTAGCTACGTCTGTGACTGCCGTGTGGGAAACCTCGAGATCCCTCGCTATGGATCTGAGAGTCACACCAGCGGCGGCAAGATCGGCTTTCAGTTTGGAATATGAGTTGTTCATCTTGAAATCTCGAAGCTTCTGTGCAAAGTGAAAGCTGTCAGTGGATTCGAGTCAACCATTTGTTATTAAAAGGTTTTGGCGACAATACTATAACATCGTGGTCCGCGCTATGACGATGTCTCATGTCACATTCGATTTGCCGACTGACAAAATCCACAGGAAAATGACTCGCGGAGTCCGTGTGCCAGTACAAACTTCAAATTGACAAACCAGAAGAGAGGATACGGCTTTCCCAGAATACATCACCCCACAACGCGGCTTGGCCCTCGTAAATCTCGAACTCCACGGATGTGTCGACGTAGATGGCGCAAATGATCTTTGCGATATGGGCTTCATCTCCCCAGTTTTTGTCGCCGGTACCGACAGTGGCGGCCGCACGTTGAGCTTTCAGGCGGTACAGCGAGATTTAGCTGCGCATATCGAAACGGGAAGCATGCTGGCAGCATTGGCGGTTGAACATCCGTTCATCCTCGAAGCCAGGGAACAAATGAACATCGACCAGTTTCTATCCAACGACGTGGTTGTGTTTGACGAGAGCCACCTGAACAAACTGTCACCAGCTGAACTAACGGACGCCTACGCGCGATCCGCAAAGACGTGGCGAGCATGAAAAGTCAAACATCCTACCCTGTCAGAAAGGTGCCCTCGTTTTCGATAGCTTGCACATCCGTATGTAACAATTGGGTACACCACAAAACGACACCCAAATGTGACGCGATCCACCGTCCCGTTAGGGTGGTCAATTCAACTATGTGACAGATTGAAAATCACCCCTACCCTAATGTGATAGATACCAAATGCCCCGCATCGGATACGCCAGAGTCAGCACCACGAGCCAAGATCTCGACATTCAAACTGCAGCACTGAAGAAAGCTGGGTGCGAGATCGTACGGTCTGAGACCGGATCAGGCGCATCGCGTGATGGGCGCGCGGAACTGGAAACCATCTTCGAATTCTTACGCGAAGGCGATGAACTGGTTGTGCATCGACTTGATCGCCTTGGTCGTTCTACACGGGATGTTTTGAACCTGGTGCATGAACTGGATGCCAAAGGCGCTTCTCTGCGGGTTCTTGAACCGGAAGTGAGTACAGCCGGTGACATAGGTCGAATGGTGGTAACAGTGCTCGGCATGGTCGCTGATATGGAACTGAAATTCATCCGCGACAGACAGAGAGCCGGTATTGATGCCGCCAAAGAAAGAGGTGTCTATCGTGGCAGACGAAAACAAGTAGATGACGCACAAATTCGATCTCTTGCGGCTAGCGGGTTATCAAAGGCCCAGATCGCACGCGATTTGGGTGTGTCTCGGATGACTATATATCGCGCGCTCGATTCACCGCTTGGGCCGCAGAATGCTGACGACCCAACAATTGTGGATTGTCCGTTGTCAGGGATTTTGGGACAGATGGCTGCCTGAGCTAAGAGAGGATCTGGCGCATCTGGTTGGTTTGA
>NZ_JBXWMF010000026.1:0-65499 GCF_059609725.1 Ruegeria sp. YTSC199 | reverse complement strand
CTTGGCGGTTACGATGAGCCAGAAACCCTCTCTTATCAAATCGACCTAAACTGTCCCATTGGCGCTGACGTCAGACACATCCGGGTTCAAAACTGGATTGTAGGGAAGTCTTGCTCGCTGCCGGGCGTACATTGAACCCGGGTGCAACGCGCTTTTCAGTGGGCACAGAACTGAACGCGGACCAATGTTCTAGTTTGATTTTAACTTTTACTTTGGTTGGATTGAACACATGCGCCTTCGTGGAATTGCAACCTGCTTCCCATAGAAGGCCAAAGACGAAGCAGTTTTCAAAGCGAGTCCATGAACACTTACTTGTTCGAGTTCGTTCAATTGCACCCGGGTGCATCATTATCTGGCTGGGCTTTTCACACACAGGGTTTGTCAGTTTTTGGCAGCGGTGTAAGTTTCAAACCGAGAGGTCGTGTTTGCTACTGCAGGGGCCAACTGATTAATGAAATAAGCTTGCATGAAGGAAACCGACTTGCCTATCGTTAGTGATGTAGCTGCCAAGGGAGATTCAAATGGGACAACAAGACGGAAATTCAGAAACAGAACAGACACCTGATATATTGGTCAAAGACCAAAATGGTAACTTTTACTACTGTCCCAGCGCAAGCGTTCAAAAGCTGGAATTTAATGAAAGTAACCCGATCAAGAGTCTTTTTGGGGATGCCAATTTGCCGGGTGTGATGTCGGTGGCGCTTTTACTGAGCGTCGAAGAAACGGATCTGGTAGTTAGGGACGGTCAGGACTTAGTTCTTCCAGGTGGAGCTCCGTATCTTAACCCGACTGATTGACCAATATTTGGAGAATTCAAATGTGGGTCTGCGACACCAGAACAATTCGTGATGTCGCGTTTGCATCAACCAGAAAGAACTTCTTTCTAGGCACCCACCGAGTGCTTGCGCCTGAAGAGACTATTTCACTTCTTCGTCCCGTGCTTGCTGAGTTTGGAATTACCAGATTAGGCTTGAACACTGGACTTGACGATGTCGGAATTCCGGTGGCAATTGCTGTTCGCCCGAACGCGCGATCTATTTCTGTATCACAAGGAAAGGGATTGACTAACGCACAAGCTATTGCATCCGCGCTCATGGAAGCCGTCGAGTTTTTTCACGCTGAGGAAATTAGTCGGGCAATCACGGTGTCAACACGTTCGAGCCTAGCACCAGATGCCTCAGTCGTAGCGCCATTGGTCGGAGGATCCCAAGCACCGCCTGACGATGTGCCAATGCGCTGGATCGAAGGCTGGGACTTATTGCAGCAGGAGATTTGTTGGTTGCCGGCCGCGTCTGTTCACGTCGATTCCACGCTGCCGCGGCACCCTACAGACGGTTCCTTTATGTCCAGCAGCAATGGCTTGGGCTCCGGGAACGTACTTCTTGAGGCAGTGTGTACAGCAATTTGCGAGGTAATAGAGCGAGATGCGTTAGCGCTTTGGCACGCTCGACCGCTAGCATCCAGAGCAACGACACGGGTTGATCTAGCGACAATTGAAGATGCCGAAGCCAAAAAACTCTTGGACCTTTTTCATAAGGCAGGACTATCTGTTTCGATTTGGGACATAACCTCTGATATTGGGGTTCCTGCTTTTTTTGCCATACTGAATGATGATCGCTCGCACATAAACCCCGCACTGTCAGCGGTTGGTGGTTCCGGTTGTCACCCATCGACGACCGTTGCACTTACAAGATCCCTTACGGAGGCTGCACAGTCGCGGGTGACCCGCATTTCCGGTGCGCGTGACGACCTGAAAGAGATCGAGGAACGGACGCTCGATCAGAAAGCTGCCCAGATCTTACTCGAAATGTTTAGCAGCGGAGCCGAACGACCATTCCCCGGCTCATCTGGCATTGACAGTCAGGACTTGGGGGGAGATTTGCGCTGGCTTTTAGAATGCTTGCGCCGCGTCGGAGTTAACCGAGTTGTCGCAACCGACCTCAGCAATACCGCTATACAAATCCCCGTGGTGCGTATCGTCGTCCCAGAACTTGAGCAGCCGCACAACCACCCTGGGTATAAAGCCGGCCCGCGAGCACTACGTATGGCCGCTAGGCTATGATGTTTGCTGTTTTTGCTGGCCCTTCTGTTCCTCCTGCCAACCGTGACGAGGCATCTGGACCCGACTTAATATGGTACCCCCCAGCCAAACATGGCGATCTATTCAAGGTGGCCCAACAGAGTCCCGATGCGATTGGTATAGTTGACGGTCTTTTTGAGACAACGCTCAGCATCTGGCACAAGGAGATACTCTGGGCCTTGGCTCAAGGGATCAGCGTTTGGGGTGCAGCGAGTATGGGTGCTATTCGTGCTGCTGAATTGCACCGTTATGGAATGCGTGGAGTCGGTAAAATCTTTGAAGCATACCGCGACACGCCAATCTTGGACGACGCCGATGTGGCGGTCTGCCACGGTCCAGTGGAGCTCGGTTTCGCCGCTATCACGGAAGCGTTGGTCGATGTGCAAGCAACGATGAATTCCGCTGTCGAAAAAGGTGTTCTCGATAAGGTTAGCGCGCAAGTGGTATTAACGGTATCTGCTGAATTACACTTCAAACACCGGACCTGGTCGGCGATCATTGAGCGTGTGCCACCTAGTATAGGCGAACCGTTAAATGGCTGGTTGCCAAATGGTCGTGTTAGCCAAAAGCAATTGGATGCCAACCTGATGATCAAAGCGATACGTGATCATCTTTCCCGCGATATAGAGCGTGCGTATCCGAAGTGGTCGTTTTCCTCCACCGAAGTGTGGCTTCATGCAACTCGCCGTTTGAGTTCCAAAGATCAAAAGTAGACCTAGTTTGGAAGGGCTTGCCAGTATAGCTCTAGGATGGAGCGTTTCTTTGAAAACCCGCAATCTAAAATTTCCGAATTACTATCGAACAATACACTAATAAGATCGTAATTCTTGTTATCGCCTTTGATGACTAAACTTGAAAGCCCTGCTTTCCATAGTGTGAAGTACATAAAACCGTCCGCAAAATCTTCGCTAGGCGAAGTCAAGGCGAAAAAGGTTGCAAACTCGCCCTGTAGTCCTGGTCCTTCATGGGCATGCCTCGTACACGAGCGCAAAAGATCGTCATAGAATTGTTCTGGAGAAGCCCGAGCAAACAGGTTCGCTCGAATACGGATGATTTCTGGCCTTAGTGAAATCCCCCAAGGATGTAGCCACGGAGCTTTTAGGCTTGGTGGCGCATAGTGACTCCAGCTCGGAAAAAAGTACGACTCTGGGTCAAGATTGCACACACCGGTAGGATAGGAAGGCGCGCAATCTTTGGTTGACGCGCGAGAGTACGGCTCCAACCAGTGCCCGATTTCGTGTGCGACGTTTGCCAACAACGCCCATTCAGTTTCTAGTTCTTTGTTTTCGCCAGCGGTGGCGGAAAGAAACGGAGTGATCGTTTTCCCCCAGAATGCTGACGCTCTGTTATTTCTGGCCTCTAGAAAGGTGGGAGAGTTCTTAAATGTTCCCTCGGGAAGACCAAGGTAAGGCATCTCATTGATATGTTTGAACCATGCGCCACCTGGAGACACATATAATCCCTCTAGAGAGCAAAGTCTGTTCTGAACCTGTTGGGGGGCAACTTGGAATACGCGTTCCATCAGCGAAGCCTGTTGCGAAGACAGCGAGGCGATGCAGTCTGGCGGCACATCGGGAGCGCCTGGTGAAAATGGCGACCGATCGGTTACACAGCTGCGATTGATGACAAATGCAGCGTCGCAATCCTGCTGAACCTCTGCTGGAGCAGAGCTAATATCGCGGATCGGGATTAACTCAATCTGTGGTTCCAGAGCGTCACATTCCACGCAAGTCGAAAGCACCAAAAAGAACCAAGCTATGCTAATGGCACCCAATTTCTCCTCCAAAGCTCAATATCAAAGTAAATTGGTCCGGAAACCAAAATGACTCAAATCTGGATGTATTGCGCGTGCAGATCTCAAAAAGATCTTGGAGTAATAATATGACCTGCACCCACGCGCCCCCGGGCAGTTTCAGAATATTTGCATCGATTGAAAAGTAGTCTTCGTCTAACTTGGCTTGGTCTGGAACTTACCGCAAGAGAACTAGCATTTGTACTGTTATAGTTTGTGATCCTGCGTCATGGAGTTACTTTGTATTATCCACTATAGTATCAAATTAGGTACATTTCCAACGTGGCTAGGCGATTTTACGGTCCATTAAGTGTTTCGACTTATTTATCGCATTGCCTTAACCAAAAATGGTGGCCATGGCGCAGTTTTACCCTTCGCGCGATCAGGATTTAAGCAGGAAAAATACTAATTCCGCTGGCTCTGCAGCGGTGTCCAAACAACGCCGGGTGGGTGAACGCAGGCCAATGACTGTAGTTTTTGTCGACTTGGTGGGTTCGACAGAAATAGGTGAACGTTTGGACCCCGAGGATTTGTTGGAGGTTATCCGCCAATATCGGGCCTTTTGCGCTGAACTGCTCACCAAGTTTGGTGGTACGATTGGGCAGTTCGTAGGCGACGGGATTTTAGCCTATTTCAGCTTTCCTATCGCTCACGAAAATGATCCAGAGCGCGCTGTACGGGCTTGCCTTGCTATCAAAGATGGAATTGGCCAACTAACTACGCCTGCAAATGTGCCGTTGTCTGTTCGACTTGGCGTCGCAACAGGACTGGTTGTCGTCAGCGATATCACGGAGGGAACACTCGAAAAGAACTCCATTATTGGTTCCACCCCGAACCTCGCTGCCCGACTTCAAGGGCTAGCCGGGCCTAATGAAATTGTGGTCTCTGAAACCACACACCAACGCATTTCAGACCGGTTCAAGTGCCTACCGATCGTAGCGACGAAATTGCATGGTTTCGCAGACGCACATTCACCATGGCGTGTGCTCCGAGTCAGCACCCGTCCATTTGCCCGGGTTACATCCTTCGCTCATATGACTTCGTTTCATGGGCGCGACAAAGAACTCACTCAACTAGCACAGTTTTGGCAGAGGACTCTTGATGGCTACGGTACCGCGGCTATGGTTCAGGCAGGTGCGGGAATGGGTAAGACTCGATTGTTGCAAGAGGTTATCGAGAGGCACGTCGGTCATGATTCGCTATTGTTACATCTACAGGCTTCACATCTAGATAAGGACACACCACTTTTTCCATTTCGCGAGGGTCTTCGAAATCTGCTGGGGGTCACCGAAGCCAAATCTCTAGAATTTTTTGCCGAAGCGCTTTCTGCAAGTTGGTCTGATCACGAATTGTTATCTAAGGACGCTGCGCCATTGGTAGCAAATCTGCTCGGGTTGCCGGTAGCAAATGCCGATGCAGACGTGATGAGACCGGAAGCGCTAAGGGAGCGCACCATTGCCGCCATCTCTAGTGTACTGCTAGCGCGTGCGCAGAAGCATCCTGCCTGCATTATCGTCGAGGACCTGCATTGGCTTGATCCTACATCAATCACGTTGTTGGAGAGGCTTCTTACTGAGATGCGGTCGAGCAGACTGCTCCTGTTGATGAGTGCAAGAGTTGAATTCGAACCCCACTGGAGCAACGTCGATTTGGTCGATGTGATACAGCTCTCACCACTACAGAAAGACACTTCAGAAGCCATGCTAAGTGAATTATTCGCAGATAAGGAAGTTCCTTTGCGATTGATTCAAGAACTTGGCCGAAACACGGATGGCATACCACTGTTTGTCGAGGAAACTGCGCGCGAACTACTGCGCAGCGAAGCCACTGTTGAGGAACAGACAGCGGAACGGCTATTTGTGCCGGCGTCGCTACACGAGTTGCTTGTTGCCCATTTGGACCGTGCCGGAGTTGCCAAAGAAATCGCGCAGCTCGCTTCAGTGATAGGAATCAAAGTTGATACCAAGGTCCTACGGCAAGCAGCGGGGATTGACAATATTGACGAACGAGTAGCGATCCTTGTCGATCAAGGAATATTGCGTACAAGAAAAAGTGGAACCTTGGAATTCGCACATTCCTTGCTTCGTGAAGCCGCATATGAATCGCTGCTTCGAGAGAACCGCAAATCGTTGCATGCCGACGTCTCCGTGGCGCTTGAAAGCGTTTACCCTGACATAGCCAAGCGCCATCCAGAAACCCTGGCCCTGCATATGGCCGGCGCCGGCTCCAACGATCAAGCAATCGAACTATGGATCGAAGCCGCGAAGCGAGCATTGCAAAGTGCTTCGTTGACTGAAGCTCGCCGGATACTACGAAGAAGCTTATTATTGTTGGAATCATTGCCTGATCGGGCGGACAGAATCCAACGGCAACTTGACGTAATCGGGCTTCTGGGCCCGGTACTGATAGCTACGCGAGGATCCCAGACGGAAGAAACTCAAGCGCTTTATTCCCGCGGGTTGGAATTGACCACTCTGTCACCAACAAAACCAGCGCATTTTCCAATTGCGTGGGGTTGGTGGAGGGTTTCAAAGGACTTTAATACCCACTTGGTACGAGCAACAAGCTTGCTCGAAAGCGCAAAACGGAGCATCAACTTCGGACGCACGGCGCATCTCGAGCAGATGTTACAAGCGCACCATTGCTGCTGGGCGAGCTACTATCATGCGGCCGATTTTGAACGTAG
This sequence comes from Ruegeria sp. YTSC199, assembly GCF_059609725.1. Lineage (NCBI taxonomy): Bacteria > Pseudomonadati > Pseudomonadota > Alphaproteobacteria > Rhodobacterales > Roseobacteraceae > Ruegeria > Ruegeria sp. YTSC199. The sequence continues at coordinate 58,941 of NZ_JBXWMF010000026.1, read as the reverse complement.
CGAGCTGCATCTTCGTAAGGGTCTTGCAGTTTATGGCCAAGGTGATTTTCGGCACCATGCTCAGCTTTACGGGAACCATGACGCAAGGGCCTGTGCGAAAGGTGAGTTTGCCCGAATACGTTGGATGCAAGGAAGGCTTAAAGCGTCAGTCAAATTCGAGGACTCGTCGCTCGCCTGGGCACGCAAACTCAAGCACCTTGGCAGCTTGGTTCACGCTTTGGACTCTGCTTTGTTCGTTAGCTTCTACCGCCGCGACTTGAATGCAGTCCGCTCGATTTCGGCTGAGTTGATTGAACTGACGGCTCAGCATGACATTGCGGACCATGGTCTTTCTGGTCACATACTTGATGGATGGGTAACGGCTATAACCAGTGACCCGAAATCTGGCCTCCGTCGCATCCAAGAAGGCTTGTCTCGGCATCGCGAGATTGCGACGTACGAGGATTTCCCAGTCTACGCTTGTATTCTGGCCGAGGCTTTTCTTGTCAACGGCAAACCGGAGCGAGCTTACGAAGAGTTGACGCACGAACTCGAAGAGTTTGATCGTATTGGTATCAAGGTCTGGCGACCAGAAGTGCTACGGATGCAGGCAGTAGCGGCGCAAACAGCCGGTTTCTTGGATCGGACTATAAAACTACTGACTCAGGCCGAGGAATTAGCTGTTCGCCAAGCGACGCCGATGTTCCGCTTGCGCAACGCTATGAGCCACGCTGAAATCCCGGACCAGTTTCGTGATAGAGAGCACGCAGCAATTAAATTGGCTCGTGCTCTTGCTGCAGTGCCAGAGAGTGATAACTCTGTCGATATTGTTGGCTCGCGATTAATGCTCGAGACCTTAAGAGAAAAAAATAGGTAGTAGTTTTTCGTACTTTTACAAAAGATTTTTGCTTTATTCCCTAAAGCCGGTTCCTCGAACTAGGTGCCCGTAAACTTTTGCTGAACTGGCGCGAACTGGCTAAAGGTACTCTACGTGGGCTTGATTCACGCTATGTCGAAAACTGTTAAATCTCCAGAACCAAGATGCGTTCAGGATTGCATCACTACCTTGAAGGACGAAGATCGTAACAAAACACAGAACTTCATGCTACCATGGCCCGAAAGATTCAGATTTTTTTCCAACAACCGAAGCATGCAAACTCGACGCAAACGCGCCTATAGAAGCGCTACGTTTGGGGGCATATTTGGGGGTAATCATAAGGCAAGATCGTAATAATATTGATATATTGCATATTGTTAGATGATTTATAGGAAGCCGCCCCCGGGCACCATCTCTACCAAATAAAAGCAATGTGTTGGCGGTTGATCCGTTGCTGCACCTCATTGGTTGTTTGCCCGGGACAGCAAAAAGCGTATTCGAGGTTTGCGTTGTGGTAGAGACTGTAAGTTTCGCGGTCAAATGAGTAACTTAAAGACCAGTTTCAAAAATCCGCTTTGTAACCCCTTTTGATGAATCTGAGAAGCGAATGCGGCTGCAACCATTCTGGGTTGAAGGCAGAGGAAAATCTCAGCTTAAGAATGCCGGAATCTGCGCCAGGCACGCAGCGCTTTTTCAACCGGCGTTTGGTTTACACCGTTTTCTTAAGCCAGGATGGAAGCCGCGCTCAGATCCCGTGACAATCGTATTAGGTCTGATTGCATACCGCGCCCCGGCTCGAGGGTCGACAGAGGGATTCCGGCCAGAGCCGCCGGAACGCTGGTTGCTGCCCGCAGCGAGGTCTCGATCGGCACGCCCACCTTTTCGACGAGCGTTCGAATGGCTTGCGTAAGATCGAGGTCGGCACCGGCCAATGTCCCATCCGACAAGGTCAGGAGGCCGCCATCACGCCGGATTTGCCGTCCCTCCAATGTGAACTCTGTACAATCCGTTCCTGCAACGGCCATGGCGTCACTCACGAGAAAGATTTGCCCGGGACCGGTCTTTGCGTGCCAAGCCGCGCGTATCGTTTCAGGATGAACATGCACCGCATCAGCGATCAGCCCAGACGACACATTCCCATCGGCAAGCGTTGCTCCAACAAGCCCGGGTTCACGGTTTCCAAGCTGGCTCATGGCGTTAAAGAGATGTGTGACGCAGCGCGCGCCAGCGGCAAAAAACTTAAGACAAGTGTCGTATCCGGCATCTGTGTGACCCAGGGACACAAGCACCCCAGCTGCAGAAAGCACTCTGACTTGATCCTCTGAAACGTTTTCCGGAGCGATTGTGATCTTCAGTACAGGCAAAATCTCAGCAGCTGCCAATAGTGTATCAAGGTCGCTCGGCTCCATGGGGCGAATGAGGGAAGGGTCGTGTGCTCCCTTGCGCGCAATCGAAAGATGCGGACCCTCTAGGTGCAGGCCTGCGATTCCAGGCACACCTGCGCGGATGGCATCTGTTGCGGCGGCAATTGCGGCCCGGGTCTTCTCTGCTGTGTCAGTAATCAACGTCGGCAGGAGAGCTCGGACACCCAGACGCCAATGCGCCGAAGATATCCTGCGGAGCGTTTCGACCGAAGGATCGTCATTGAACATGACGCCGTCACCGCCATTGACCTGCAAATCGACATATCCGGGGCTGAGGATATCTCCGCCCAAATCGATTACCTCTCCGTCCTTCGGTACGTCTGTGTCCGGTCCAAACGCTGCCAGGCGACCATCCTCAAACCGCATAGCAAAACCGTCCCGCAGGGTCGAGCCATCAAAGATTCGGCCATTTCGGAAAACTTGCGCGCTCTGTGTCATACGGTCTCCGTTACCTTTCTCAGATGGCGCGGCGTGTCCGGATTGATCTTACGCGCGGCGGCCACGGTTTCGACCATGCCATAGAAAGATACGATGGAAGCAATGGGGTCGGTGATCCAATGATCTGTGCGCACATGAGGCAACGGGTCTGCCTCACGCACCTTGCCGGAGGTGGCAAAAACATGTGCGCCTTTAGCTGCCAGCGCATCGGCCACTTCGGCCACGGTGTCTTCGGCGGCGTCGCCCGCCGCAAAGGCAATGACCGGAAAGCCCTGCTCCACAATGGAGACCGGCCCATGCAGCACCTCGGCGCTGGAATAGCTTTCCGCGTGGATCTGGCAGGTTTCCTTGAATTTCAGTGCCGCTTCATTGGAGATCGCCCAGGACGGGCCGCGCCCGAGGGTAAACAGAGACTGTCCGGTGATTGCTTCGGCTGCTTCCGTCCAGTCACAGCGCGTGGCTTTGTCGAGCGCGTCGGGCAGAGTGTGGATGGCGTGGATCAGCTCGACATCGCCGCGCAGTTCGGCCAGCAGCCAGATCCCTGCGACCAGTGAGGTGACGAAAGTTTTGGTGGCGGCAACGCTCAATTCCGGGCCTGCATGGATTGGCAGAGTGGCGGCGGTGGCCTTGGCCAGCGGAGAAGCTGCGTCATTGGTGATTGCCACGGTAAAGGCGCCCGAGGCAGCAAAAGCTTCGGTCAGACGCACAATGTCCGGGCTTTGTCCAGATTGTGACACCGACAGGCAAAGTGCGCCCTTGGCTCGGATTTCAGCGCCATAGATCGAGTTCACGGACGGGCCGACCGAGGCCATCGGTAAGCCCAATAGTAATTCGGTGGCGTATTTCAGATAGGTTGCCGCATGGTCCGACGATCCGCGCGCCACTGACAAGAGATAGGGCAGATCGCGGCCTGCCAGCGCGGATTTGGTCTGGGCGATGGCGGCGGCCCCTTCGGTCAGCAATCGGTCCACGGCTTGCGGGATTTCGTTGATCTCGGCGCGCATGCGGGTTATGGTTTGGGTCATTTCGGCAGCCTTTTCATAGGGATGGGTCAGGTCTACAAGCGCAGCTCGGCCACGAAGTCATAGGTGTCGCTGCGATAGATTGACCGTGTCAGCTCTGCCACGCGCCCGCTCTCAAGATAGGAAACACGCTGGATCTTCAGACCGGCCGCGCCTTCGGTAACGCCAAGCAGCTCGGCCTCGGGCGCGTCAAGGTTGATCGCCGAGATTTTCTGGATCGCGCGCACCGGGCGGTGGCCGCTTTGTTCGAGGATTTCGTAAAGTGAGGTTGTCACTGCAAGTGGGTTGGGCAGGATGTCGAGGGGTAAGGCCGCGCGTTCCAGCGCCATCGGATGCCCATCCGCTTCGCGCAACCGGTGAATGCGCGCCACGCTGTCGCCCGCTGACAATCCCAGGGTCAGCACCTCTTCCGGTGAGGGCATGAACACGCCCCGTTCCAACCATGTCGACGAGGTGGTCAGCCCGCGCCGCTCCATGTCTTCGGTGAATGAGGTGAGATGCGACAGCAACTGTTCCACGCGCCCCACTGGTTCGCGCACAAAAGACCCGGATCCCTGGCGCTGTTCAATGGCGCCGGTCTTGACCAGTTCCTGAATGGCCTTGCGCACGGTCACACGAGACAGGTCGGTGATCTCGGCAATCTCACGTTCTGGCGGCAGCGAGCTGCCTGGTGGAAGTAACCCGCTGTTGATGCCTTTTTCCAGACGGCGATGCAATTGCACATAGCGCGGACCGGGGGAGTGGCCCAGCCAGCCTTCGGGCTGCAGAAAATCGGCGACGGACATTTCAGCAACGGACATGGGTCTCTCTCCTCGTGGTGTCTTTGGTGGCGCAGTCGGCGGCAAAATCTTTTGCCAAGGCAATTGCCCCATCCAGAGGTTGTCCTTCCGGGGCGTGCAGGGCGGCTTTCATCGCTATGGGCAAATAGGGTGCATAGGATGGGCCGATCCCACCGGTCAGGCAGATGTGCATTCCATCCTGCCAACCAAGAGTGGTCAGGGTGGCCGCGATGTGGTTTGCGGCCTGTTGCAGGATTGCGCGCGACATCGGACAGCCTTCGGCGGCCAAGCGCGTGACCTCTGGGGCAAAGCGACCAAACCGGGCCGGTGTGGCGCTTGCAGCAAAGCGCACTACTCCTGCAGGGCTGTCCAGGGTGGTCAGAATGTGGTTTGACAAAGTCGAGGCTTCAATCAGCCCGTCCACAACGTCAAGACTGCGTGCCAGGGCCTGACGGCCAACCCATTGCGCCGAGGCTTCATCGCCCAGCACCGGACCCCAGCCGCCGACAAAGCGCATCTGGCTTTCGATCTGCGTAGCGACGAAAGACCCGGTACCGCAATGGACAACCATCCCGTCCCGCACGCCCAGCACCCCACGTAATGCAGCAGGGCGGTCATCTTCGATGCGGATTCGAGAAAACGGCAAGGCCGCAGCCAGTTGCATGGCAATGCCCTCTCCGGTGATGCCGGCCAAGCCCAGATAGGCGGGTAGCGCGGCGATCTCATCCACTGTCAGTCCGGAGATCTGTGCCAGTGTATCAACCCCGTGCCGAATCTCCTGCGTGGCCGAAGAGAAATCGCTGGTCACATTGGCCGAGCCGGTCTCTGTCACGTGCATCTGTCCGGAAGGGTCGCGCAGGGCCAGTCGACAGCGCGTTCCGCCGCCGTCAACGGCCAGAAAGGGAAGATCTGTGCGTGTCGTCATGAGAATACCTATATAATACCTGTATGGAGATTGGAAGGAAAAAATAGTCCAATATGTACCCAAAAACCATTAATTGGCACGACTTTCGGGGCGAAATTGAGGCGACAAAATAAATGGTAGACAAATGGTATCTAAAAGGTATGATCGCTGGATAACTGAAACCGGATTCGTCTTCAGACTTGCCCAGGCGGTTTGACAAGAGTTGAGGGGAGGCGCCCAGGGCGCGCATTGCAATCATGACTGACCTAACTGCAAACACCACCGAAAAGCTGCATGGCAAGGCTGCGGGCCTGGACTGCCTGCCGCTGGATGTGGTGGCAGGTATTCTAGCGGATGGTCAGCAAAAAGCCGCTGCGGTGGTTCGCCATAGCGCTGCCGAAATGGCCGCCGCTGCCCGTGTGATGGCGGAAACCATCCGAAACAATGGCACCCTTTATTATATCGCCGCCGGCTCTTCGGGGCTGATGGCTGCCGCTGATGCGATGGAGCTGGGCGGCACTTTTTCCATCCCGCCCGCGCAGATCCGAATTCTGATGGCCGGGGGTATTCCCACTACGCCGGAAATGCCCGGCGACAGCGAAGATCAATCTGACGCGCTGAACCACGCCTTGTTCGGGCTTGCGGCAAAGGACACGGTGATCACCGTCTCTGCCAGTGGCAGCACCCTCTACACCCTGGCCGCCGCACGTATTGCCAAAAGCAGGGGCGCGGCAGTGATTGGCATTGCCAACAATGCAGGAAGCGCTCTTTTGGACCTGGCCGATTACGCAATTTGCCTGCCCACCCCGCCTGAGGTCCTGTCGGGCTCCACCCGAATGGGAGCCGGCACCGCGCAGAAAATCGTCCTCAATACGTTGTCGACCCTGATGGCGGTGGATCTGGGCCATGTGCATGACGGGATGATGGTCAACCTGCATGCCGACAATGCAAAGCTGCGCGCCCGTGCAACCGGGATTGTCGCGCGGATTTCAGGCCACGAGGAGGCCACCGCCGAAGACGCGCTGCGGCGTGCCGGAGGTGATGTGAAGCAGGCGATCCTGATCGCCACCGGGGCAACCCCTGACCAGGCTACAGACCTGATCACCCGAACCAACGGTCATTTGCGACCGGCCTTGTCGGTCCTGACCAAGGAGTAATCACACGATAACACTGCGGAATAAACTGGGAGGAAACAATGAAACGCAAATTGATGACGCTGGCACTGGCCAGCACGGCCATGGTGGCCACCTCTGCTATGGCAGATGACGTGACCATCACGATTGAAAGTTGGCGCAACGATGATCTGGCGCTGTGGCAGGACAAGATTATCCCGGCCTTTGAAGCTGCCCATCCCGGCATCAAGGTGAAGTTCACCCCGTCGGCCCCGGCGGAATACAATGCCGTTTTGAATTCGAAACTGGATGCCGGGTCTGCTGGCGACATCATCACTTGTCGTCCGTTTGACGCCTCGCTGGCGCTGTTCGAAGCCGGTCATCTGACCGACCTTGGCGACATGGAAGCGATGAGCAACTTCTCGGACGTGGCGAAATCTGCCTGGCAGACCGATGATGGTTCGGCAAGCTTCTGTGTGCCGATGGCATCGGTGATCCACGGTTTTATCTACAACAAAGAAGCGTTTGAGGAAGTGGGAGTTGAGGTTCCGACCACCGAGGCGGAATTCTTTGCCGCCCTGGAAGCTTTCAAGGCGGATGGGAACTATATCCCGATGGCAATGGGCACCAATGACCAGTGGGAAGCGGCCACGATGGGTTACAACAACATTGGCCCGAACTACTGGAAAGGTGAAGAAGGTCGCCTGGCACTGATCGCGGGCGAGCAGAAGCTGACCGATGAGGCCTGGACCGCACCCTATGCAACCCTAGCCAAATGGACCGCTTATCTGGGGGACGGCTTTGAAGCACAGACCTATCCCGACAGCCAGAACCTGTTCACGCTGGGGCGCGCCGCGATCTATCCGGCCGGCAGCTGGGAAATCTCGGGCTTTAATGCGCAGGCCGATTTTGAAATGGGAGCCTTCAAACCGCCGGTGCAGAACGCAGGCGACACCTGCTATATCTCGGATCATACGGACATTGGCATTGGTATGAACGCCAAAACTGCAAACCCGGAAGCCGCCAAAACATTCTTGGCTTGGGTGGCATCGCCGGAATTTGCCTCGATCTTTGGCAATGCATTGCCCGGTTTCTTCCCGCTGTCCAAAGAACCGGTTGAGCTGACTGATCCGCTGGCCAAGGAAATTGTTGCTTGGCGCGGTGAGTGCGAAAGCACCATCCGTTCCACCTATCAGATTCTGTCGCGCGGCACCCCGAACCTCGAGAACGAGACCTGGGGCGCGTCTGTGGCCGCCATTAAAGGCACGTCTACCCCGGAAGAACTGGGCGCAAAGCTGCAGGACGGGCTTGCCTCCTGGTACGAGCCGCAAAAGTAACGGCTGAAACGGACGGCCGGATACCATTTTCCGGCCGTCCTACCACCCAAAAGGTGGACAACCTCGAGCAAAGACGAACTAGAACCAAAGATTGGGCGGGTGCTGTGCGCCTGATCCCGGAGAGGCTTTGCCATGACGTGTGTATACTCTGCAATCTTTGGGGCCGCTCCCTCGCCAGAGGGAATACATGACACTCAACAGAACGGGAGAGCTCAGCATGTCTGACCCACTGCCCAAAAGGGCGCAGAACCGCAGCCCGATCCGCTGGCATATCCTTGTATTCCTTGCCCCTGCCGTGCTGGTCTACACCGCGATTATGATCTTCCCGCTCTTCAACACCCTACGTCTCGCGCTATACAGCGAGGTGGAACATACTCGGATTTTTGTGGGGCTGGAGAACTTCCGCACCCTGTTTTTCGACCCAATCTGGTCCAAGCAATTCTGGAATGCGCTTGGCAACAACTTCTGGTTTTTCATCGTGCATATGTTGGTGCAGAACCCGATCGGGATTGCGCTTGCCGCGATCCTCAGTCACCCTCGGCTACGATTTGCAGCCCTTTATCGTTCGGCCATTTTCCTTCCCACCATCCTCAGCTTTGTGATTGTCGGCTTTGCATGGAAACTGATCCTGTCGCCGATCTGGGGGATTGCGCCGTCGATGCTGGACGCAGTGGGGTTGAAATCGCTGTTTGCGCCGTGGCTGGGCAAAGAAGAATACGCACTGACCACACTGGCGTTGATCTCGGTCTGGCAGTTTGTGGGCATTCCGATGATGCTGATCTATGCTGCCCTTCTGACTATTCCAGAAGAAATTTTGGAAGCGGGTGAGATTGACGGGATCACCGGTGCTGCTGCCTTTTGGAAGATCAAGCTACCGCTGATACTGCCGTCGATCGGGATTATCTCGATCCTGACTTTTGTGGGCAATTTCAACGCGTTTGACCTGATCTATGCCTCGCAGGGCGCATTGGCGGGTCCGGATTTCTCGACCGATATTCTGGGCACCTTCATGTATCGCACCTTCTTTGGGTTCCAGTTGCAACTGGGGGATCCTCATATGGGATCGGCCATTGCCGGCGCTATGTTCGCGATCATTCTTCTCGGAGTCTGCGGCTACCTGTTCGGCATCCAGACCCGGATGCGCCGCTATCAGCTGTAAGGAGGTCGAGATGAACCAAGCCCGTCGTAACCCGCTGAATGTTGCCGCCATGCATGGCGCGCTGATCCTTTACACGCTGATTGCGCTGTTTCCGGTCTTCGTGATCCTGATCAACAGCTTCAAGACCCGCAAAAAGATCTTTCGCGAGCCCCTGGCCCTGCCGGATAGCGAGAGCTTTTCCATGGTTGGCTATGAGACCGTAATGAAACAAGGGGATTTTTTCCTCTACTTCCAGAACTCGATGATAGTGACCGTTGCGTCGCTGTTCTTTGTCCTGCTGTTCGGGGCGATGGCGGCCTATGCGCTGAGCGAGTATCGCTTCAGGGGCAACACGATGATGGGGCTTTACCTCGCATTGGGTATCATGATCCCGATCCGCATCGGCACAGTGGCCATTCTGGAACTGATGGTCTCGACTGGGCTCGTCAACACACTTTGGGCGTTGATCCTGGTCTATACGGCGCAGGGCCTGCCATTGGCGGTGTTTATCCTGTCGGAATTCATGCGACAGGTCAGTGATGACCTGAAGGATGCGGGGCGGATTGACGGCCTTTCGGAATACACGATCTTCTTCAAACTGGTGCTGCCGCTTGTGCGCCCCGCCATGGCAACGGTGGCCGTCTTTAACATGATCCCGATCTGGAATGACCTCTGGTTCCCGCTGATCCTTGCCCCCGCCGAAGAAACCAAAACGCTCACCTTGGGCAGCCAGGTCTTCATCGGCCAGTTCGTGACCGACTGGAACGCGGTCCTGTCCGCGCTGTCGATGGCAATCCTGCCGGTGCTGATCCTCTACGTGATCTTCTCGCGCCAGTTGATCCGCGGCATCACATCCGGTGCGGTAAAATGATCCGGGTTCTGATTGCAGGGCTGGGCAACATGGGGGCAAGTCACGCGCTTGCCCACCATACTCACGACGGCGCCGAGATTGTTGCTCTTGTGAACCGCTCGGGAAGGGTCGATCAGCCGGAACTGGCCAATTATCCTGTTTTTAACGATTTCCACGCAGCGCTGGCAGAAACCAAACCGGATCTTGTGGTCATCGCCACCTATTCCGACAGCCACGCCAATTTTGCCGTGGCGGCGATGGAAGCTGGCGCCCATGTGTTCGTGGAAAAACCACTGGCCACTACGGTGGCGGATGCAGAGCGTGTGGTCGCCACCGCCACCCGGCTGGGTCGAAAACTGGTGGTCGGGTATATCCTGCGCCATCACCCGAGCTGGGTGCGGCTTATCAAAGAGGCACGCACACTTGGCGGACCTTACGTGTTCCGCATGAACCTGAACCAACAATCCAAAGGCGCAGAGTGGGACACTCACAAGGCGCTGATGCAAACGACCGCTCCAATCGTCGATTGCGGCGTGCACTATGTTGATGTTTGGTGCCAGATCACCGACGCCGCCCCTGTGCAGGTGAATGGTATCGGGCTGCGACTGTCTGATGAGATTTCCCCCGATATGTATAATTACGGCCAGTTTCAGGTCACATTCGACGATGGATCCGTGGGCTGGTACGAGGCAGGCTGGGGGCCGATGATGTCGGAAACCGCATTTTTCGTGAAAGACGTGATTTCCTCCGCCGGATCCGTGTCGATCACCGAGGCGGACAAATCGGACAGTTCCAATGTTGACAGTCACACCGCCGTTGGGGGGCTGCTGGTCCACCGCCCCGAAGGCGATCGGATGATCGCCTTGCCGGATGAACCCGGCCATCAAGCGCTGTGTGATGCCGAACAGGCCCATATGCTTGAGGCCATTTCTGAAAATCTCGACCTCACGCGTCACATGCAGGATGCGGTGCGGTCCCTTGCCATTTGCCTGGCTGCCGACACAAGCGTGCGCACCGGACAACCCGTCAGCCTAAAAGAGGAGACATCATGACCGCTCTTTCCCTACGCAAAGTGAACAAATCCTTCGGTCCGGTCCACGTTCTGAAAGACATCGACATTGAAGTGGAGGAAGGTGAATTTGTCGTGTTCGTCGGCCCCTCGGGCTGTGGCAAGTCGACCCTCTTGCGGGTGATCGCGGGGCTTGAGGACGCCACGTCCGGCGAAATCTGTATTGGTGATGATCTGGTCAATACGACCCCTCCATCGAAACGCGGCATCGCCATGGTGTTCCAAAGCTATGCTTTGTATCCGCACTTGAATGTGCGCGGTAACATGACCTTGGCGTTGAAACAGGAAAAGCAACCGAAAGAAGTCATCGACCAGCGGGTGGAAGAAGCCAGCCGGATGCTGGATCTCGCTCCTTATCTTGATCGCTTCCCGTCCGAATTGTCCGGAGGTCAGCGTCAGCGGGTGGCGATTGGTCGGGCCATTGTACGTCAGCCGAAACTGTTTCTGTTTGACGAACCTTTATCGAATCTTGATGCAGCTTTGCGCATGAACACGCGGCTGGAAATCGCCCAGCTGCATGCGCAGCTTGGGGCCTCGATGATCTACGTAACCCATGACCAGACCGAGGCCATGACGCTTGCCGACAAGATCGTCGTGCTGCGTGACGGGCGGGTGGAACAGATCGGTAGCCCGATGGAGCTTTATAACAATCCCGCCAATCAATTTGTTGCCGGATTCCTGGGGTCACCGGCAATGAATTTTCTGCCCGCCGGGCTGCTGTCCGAGGGCGACGACCGCACAATGGGCGTGCGTCCTGAGGATCTGTTCCTGGACAATGACGGTCTGATTGCAGCTCGGGTCAATCATGTTGAGAAACTCGGCGGCGATACCAACGTCATTGCCAAGGTGAACGATCTTCAGATCACTGCGCGTCTGTTCGGACAGTTTGCGGTGGAACAGGGTCAGGAACTGCGCCTCGGCTATGATCCGCAAAGAGTTTACTATTTCAATCGCGAAGGGGCACGCTTGGATTAAGCAAGGGATGCGCAGAAGGGTGGCTTTGGAGTTTGGATGGCCCACAAACCTGAAAGCAGTGCACCAGATCCGGCCATTCGAAGACAGTACGCATATGACCGGTTTGCCAGCGTCACGATGATCCGTTCCTACCGTAGCGAAAGGGTAGGATTAAAAGTTGCTATCTGAATAACCTTGATTGACCGCCTTCGTAGGTCCGTTGCGTCGCGGTATTTTTCGCGACGCAAGCGCGGAGATTGGGTGCTGGACCCTTTTATTTGGTTGCCGTCATCTCGACCGTCGCTTCAAGCCCCTGAGTTTCAGGGTTGCATCATGAGCAGTCTATTCTGGCTCACTGACGGGCAGATGGCGCGTCTTCAGCCCTATTTTCTGAGGAAACCTAGGAAGCCGAGGATTGAAGACCGGCGTGCGCCAAACGGGATAGATTTCATTAACCGCAATGGGGTGCGATGGTCTGATGCACCTCGTGAATATGGACCGCCCAAAACGCTCTAAAAGGCCTTGGTTAACAACCTACCATCGGCAGATTGGCTGCTGCGTGATGGCGGCTATGACGCGGGCTGGTTCCGCGAAGCCCTGATAGACAAGGGAATAAGCCCCTGCACGCCAGTCCGAAAAACATGTGAAAACCCTGCCCAGCACGACAAACGCCGCTACAAACGACGCGACAGGATCGAGATCATGTTTGGACACCTGAAGGACCGGCGCCGTGTCGCCACACGCTGTGACAGATGCCCTAAGGTCTTCCTCTCGGCCATCGCGCTCGCAGCTACCATCTTGTTCTGGCCGTAAGTTAACGAGTCTGGAGCCCAGGTGAAACTGGGTGTCACCGCTCCAAAGGTATTTTTATTCAGTAGCAACCTGACAACGCTATCCTCGGGTTGCTCGACACAAATCTCTTGGCCTTGCGGTACATATCCGCAGCTTGTGCTCAGCCAATACGGACCCTCGAATGCCATGGCCGGTGGCATTATCAATCCAATCCAAACGGCGGCTTCCACTGCGTTTTGTGTGACAAGTCTTTGACGTACTTCCATTGCGGCGAAGACACCTTGTTCCAGAAGAAAGTCGGACACCTCAGCGTCATCGTATTGGCAAACGTCAAAGACTTCGCAGTTGTACACGACCTGCGTTTCGGAAAACTCAATTTCTGCTTCGCCATGTTTGTATAGAGGTTTTCAAACAGGTCACGTTTGCACTCGTATTGCTGCGAGGTCATGACGGTCGCCACCTCGTCGGATGTCATAGTCCAGCAGATACCTTCAATGTCATCAGCCCGTCTCTTTTGTCGGGCTGGCTTTGAGATGTTCCGGCAGCTTTGGAGGTTGGATTCGTTCGGGCTTTTTGATCCGCAGCGTCGGCCAGCTTGCGAATGTCGGCAAAACTGTCTGCAAATTCTTGGCTAAAGCTGCATGGCAGTGTGTCGAGCATTCGGCAGTCTTCCGCGAACGACCCAGTCGAAGTGTGAGAACGCGCTTTCAACCCAAGGCGAGAGCCAACCTCCAAGTAGTCGAGGCAACTGATCCACCGCATTTGGAACCGTTTTTGCCCATCTGCTGCCGTTTGTAATCTTATCCCGGTATTACTTGATTCAATCGATGTGGTCCGGTTTTTTGCTGTTTTGGTGGGCGCGGCTCGTACAATTTGCACCGTTGTTTTCCTGGCGTTTTTTGACTGTCATTTTATTCGGCAGAGTTACGGAATAACGAGATTTCGGAACACATTTCCAAGCGCGGAAAGCGCTTGCCGTTGCAGTGGCCTGCTCGGTTGTTTGGCAAAAAGTATCGGAGACAGTTGTGCAAGACCTGCGGTAATGCCGGAGATCGGTATTGAGGTTGAAATCTGTCGCCGCCACTTACCGAATAACATCAGGTATTCCGGAGCAATGTTGGACGGGGCCGACATATTTCTCGCACGGGCGCGGCACCTTGAATGTGCGTCTATTTGCAAAAAAGCGAAACTAAATTACGATAATGTCGTATAGTGCAGTTTGCCGCATGTAATTCTTGAAGGGCGGCGGGGTGACATGGTTCAATTTTATGGCCAACCTGGCGCAGCGAGCCGTTGGCCAAGAAACCGGGGAAGTTCCGCCTTCCCGCAATTGTTCGAAAGGTGCGTCGGTGTCCAATAGGGACACAAGAACAAGTACCACGGATGACCAACATGGAGATATCAGATGAAAAAACTTGCAACGCTTTTAGGAGGCGCATCGATGGCGGTCGCCGGACCAGCAATGGCTGCGGATATTGTGATCGGTGTGCCGAACTGGCCGTCGGTGAATGCCACGGCGCATATTCTGAAGGTGGCGATCGAACAGAACCTGGGTCTTGATGTTGAGCTGCAGAACGGAACCAACCCGATCGTGTTTGAGGCAATGGATTCCGGGGCTATGCATGTTCATCCCGAGGTCTGGATGCCGAACCAACAGAACCTGCACGATACATACGTCACTGATAAAGGCACTGTTGCATTCAACCCCAATGGAGTTGAAGCGTTCCAAGGAATGTGCGTCGACAAAGCAACTGCGGACGCCCACGATATTCGTTCGATCGACGATCTGACCAACCCTGACGTTGCCGCGCTGTTTGATAGTAATGGCGACGGGCAAGGCGAAGTTTGGATCGGTGCGCCTGGATGGGCTTCGACCAATGTCGAGAAAATCAGGGCCAAATCCTATGGCTATGACCAGGTCATGGAACTGACCGAGATCGACGAAACCGTGGCCTATGCCAACCTCGACAACGCGATCAAGGCAGGCGATCCGTGGGTCGGGTTCTGTTATACGCCGCACTACGTGTTTGCCCTGCATGACATGCAGATTCTGGAAGAACCGGCCTATGACGCGTCCAAGTGGAACGTGCTGCAGCCAACCGACGATCCGGACTGGCTTGAGAAATCCGATGCTGGAGTGGCCTGGGATCTGGCCTATCTGCACCTGCATTATGCAAAATCCCTCGAGGACGAGTTCCCCGAAGTTGCCCAGTTGCTGGCCAACATGAAACTGGACACCGACGCGGTCTCTGCAATGACCTATGCGCTGGTGATCGAGGGCAAAGAGCCCGCAGCCTATGCCGAAGAATGGGTGGCTGCCAACGAAGATGCCGTTCTGGGCTGGATGTCTCAGTGATCGATACCAACCGGAATTGAAAACCGGACAGGCCGTTGGACACGTCCGGCGGCCTGTTTTGCATCAAAGGGACAAGTATGACCGAAACAGTCGTAAAACTGACGGATGTGTGGAAGATCTTCGGGGCACGCGCCGAAGAAGCCATGGAAGCCGTGCGGAACGAAGGCATTGGAAAGCCCGAAGTTCTGGAAAGATACAATTGCGTCGTGGGTGTACAGGGGGCCACCTTCGACGTGCCGCGAGGCGAGATTTTCTGCATCATGGGCCTGTCGGGTTCGGGTAAGTCGACGCTGGTGCGGCATGTGAACCGCCTGATTGAGCCGACCTCGGGCAAGATCGAAATTTTGGGCCATGACGTGTCACAGATTTCCGAGGCCGAACTGCGCCGCATCCGGGCGCAGCAGATCGGGATGGTGTTTCAGCATATGGCATTGATGCCGCACCGGTCGGTGCGCGATAACGTGGCTTATCCGTTGGAAATTCGCAAAGTGTCGAAGTCCAAACGCTGGGCGGTTTCGGATCACGCGCTGGGTCTGGTCGACCTGACCGGATACGAGGATCGCCTGCCCAAGGAGTTGTCCGGCGGTATGCAGCAACGGGTGGGGATCGCCCGGGCGTTGGCGTCGGACCCGGAAATCCTGCTGATGGACGAGCCGTTCTCGGCCCTTGACCCGCTGATCCGTCTGCAGCTGCAGGATCAGTTCAAGGCGCTGGTGGCTCAGCTTCAGAAAACCACTCTATTCATCACCCACGATCTGGACGAGGCCATTCGGATTGGCCACCGGATCGCCATCATGAAAGACGGGGTGATCGTGCAGATTGGCACGCCAGAAGACATCGTCATGAACCCGGCCGACGACTACGTGCGCGAGTTCGTGCAGGGCATCTCGAAGCTGAAACTGGTCAAGGCGCATTCGATTATGGAGCCGATGGGAAGCTATTCAGGGTCTTTGGACGGCGCACCGCGCGCGGACGAGGGCGCAGACCTCGACCAATTGATTGATCTGGCGGTGAATACCGATATGCCGGTCGTCATCACCGATTCCGGCAGTGACGTCGGCGTCGTGACCAAGCCGCGTCTGCTGCGCGGAATTCAGGGGGGCAAAAATGACTGATGCAACCGCGGAACTCAAGGTAACAGCCGCCTCTGACATCGAGGTTGATCGCGAGGCGCTGGACCAGTCCATTCACGAATTTGCCGGTCCGAATGGTGACTACTACGTCACGGCCTTCCACAAGATCCACGATGCCACCAGCGCGGTGCCCAACACGTTCAACGTCTGGGCGGCGGTGTTGGGACCATTCTGGTCGGCGTCACGCGCCATCTGGGGCATGTTCTGGACATTCCTGATCCTCGAAATCATTGCCTGGGTGCAGATCGGGCGCGGTGCCTGGGGCAACCCCGGGGCCGATCTGGCTGAACGGGCCGAACGGCAGCAGACGCGCGCCAACGAACTGTTGGAGCGTGCGGCAGCAGCAACAGAACAAGCGGATATCGATCGGTTCAACCGCCTGGCTGAAAACATTCAGAAAGCGGCAGACTCCAGTTTCGCGCAGGCGCAGGCGGCCCAGGCCGAAGCGTCGGGGATCCTGATCACCGGGCTTCTGATGCTGCTGGTGTTTAAAGTGGTTCAGGGGTGCTACGCGGATCGGATCTATGAAAAGCAGTACTCGAAATGGCGGACGGACCCCGCCAGTACGGAAAGTGGCCGATCCACACGTAACACGGTATTGGGTGCTGTTCTGGTCGCCGCGATTGCGCCATTGATCGTCTACAAGTTCACGGTGAACGCGTCGCTGCCCTTGCTGGACGCCTTTCCCGAGGAACAGGTCTCCGAGATCATTCTGGGTCCGGGCGAGGGAACGCTGTTCTCAAATCTGGCCAGTTGGATGGAGGCGCAGATTGATGCCGCCGCCGCTGCGGGGGGCGATGTCTTTGACGGGATCGTCAGCGGGGTTCGCACCGTTCTGGATGCGCTGACCATTGCGTTGATCGGGTCTCCGTGGCCGGTTGTGATGCTGGTCATCTGCGTGACCGCATGGCGTGCGGCAGGACCGCGCGTGGCGATCTTCACCGCGTCCTCGCTGGCCTATATTGCCTTGCTGGGCTATTGGGATGTGGCCATGGAGACGGTGGCGCTGGTCGGTGCGGCTGTGCTGCTATGCGTGGTGTTCGGCATCCCACTGGGCATCTGGTTCGGCAAGTCCAAGCGGGCCTATCGGGCGGCGGAGCCGGTGCTGGACCTGATGCAGACGCTTCCAGCCTTCGTCTATCTGATCCCGATCATCGCCTTCTTTGGCACCGGCAACCCACCGGGCATCCTGGCCACGATCATCTTTGGCATGCCGCCGGTGATCCGCCTGACTGCGCTGGGGATGCGCGGGGTGCCGGAGAGCATCAAAGAGGCAGCGGTCGCCTTTGGCGCGTCCAAATGGCAATTGCTGAAGGATGTGGAAATACCATTGGCATTGCCGTCCATCATGACCGGGGTGAACCAGACCATCCTGATGTGCTTGTCGATGGTGGTAATCATCTCGCTGATCGGTGGCGGCGGTCTGGGCAAGGAAATCCTTGAGGCGCTGCAATACGCCGCCAAGGGTCCGGGCCTGCTGGGCGGCTTTGCAATCCTGTTCCTGGCCATGGTCATGGACCGGATTGTTCAAGGGGCCTTCCGGCGAGAAGACGAGAAACTCTGAACATACCCGCCCCCGGTTATCGCCGGGGGCGTTTTTCTTTCACCGGGGAATACAATGACCGATCGCTATGAACAGTCCATGATGGACAATCTCTATTGGTGGGGCGTGCCCACTTTGTTTCGTTGCCCCAACGAAGGCCCCGAAGGGAAGGACATCGCGTTAGTGGGCGTGCCGCATTCCACCGGCAACGGCACGACCGAGCGCGATCAGCATCTGGGTCCACGTGCCTTGCGTCATGTCTCGGCCGTGCAGCGCCGGGTGCATTCGCTGTTCGGGATCGACCCCTGGAACAGTGCGCGGATTGCCGATGTGGGCGATGTGCCGTTTCCACGTGCGAACGACAATGAAGATTGCATCGAGCGTATCACGGCCTTTTTTAAGGATATCGACGCGGCAGGCGCGCGGCCTGTTTCAGTCGGTGGCGATCATTCCATAACGGGTGGGATCGTGCAGGCGCTGGGCAACGGCAAGCTTGCGGGTGGTGAGCCGGTCAGTTTCCTGCATCTGGATGCCCACACTGATGTGTTCACCAAAGTTGATCACTTTCTCGGCGCCAAGAAATCAGCGGCCCATTGGGGAGCATATCTGGCAGATCAGGGGCAGGTCGATCCGACGCGGTCGATGCAGATTGGGCTGCGGGGCCATCCGCGCAGCCTGGACTGGCTGCAGCCCTCCTATGACTATGGCTACAATATTGTCACCATGCGCGAATTCCGTCAGCGCGGGCTGGAGGATGTGGTGGCGCAGACACGCGAGGTTTTGGGCGACCGTCCGGTCTATATCACGTTCGATCTGGACTGCCTCGACCCCACGGTTGCGCCCGCCGTGTCCAATCTGGAGCCTGGCGAGAAAGGGTTCGATATCGACGAGGCGGTCGGCATTCTGCGTGCCGCGCGGGGCCTGAATATCGTGGGCGGGGATGTCGTTTGCATGATGCCCACCAAGGACAGCCCCAACAACATCACTGCCCTGACAGCGGCGGCGGTGATGTTCGAGATGATCTCGATGATCGCCGAAAACGTCAGCGGGGCCTAAGATCGCCGCGCGTCCGTTGCCTGCGCAAGAACGCAGAGCAGTTCGAACATCAGCGAAATACCGAGCCAAGCCGTGCCGCCCTCGGGGTCGAAGGGCGGTGCGACCTCGACCAGATCGGCGCCGACCAGATTGACGCCTGCCATCTTGCGAATGACCTGTTGCGCCTGAAAGCTGTTCGGCCCGCCAATCTCGGGCGTGCCGGTGCCGGGCGCATAGGTCGGGTCGACGAAGTCGATATCATAGGTGCAGTAGGTCGGTGCCGTTCCGACAATGCTGTGCACCTCGGCCATGACGTTGTCGATGCCCCGGTCGAACAGTTCCTCGATGCGGATGATGCGGATGCCCTGCGCCTCGCCCCATTCAATATCTTCCGTGTTGTACGCGGTGCCGCGAATGCCAACCTGAACAAAACGTTTGGGGTCAACCAGCCCTTCCTCGACCGCGCGGCGGAAGGGGGTGCCGTGGGTGAATTTGTGACCCCCGAAATAGGTGTCGAACAGATCGGTATGGCTGTCGAACTGGATCAGCCCCAGCGGGCCGGGCTTGGCCAACGCACGCAGAACGGGCAGGGTGGTCAGGTGGTCGCCGCCGGCAGTCAGGGGGGTGATGCCGCGCGCCGTCACATCTTCGTAGAAACTGGTCACCCGGTCCAGCGTATCCTGGATATCGACCGGGTTCGGCGCGACATCCCCAAGATCCGCGCAATTGACCAGCGAGAAGGGCGCAACCCCGGTCACTGGATTCATCGCGCGGATCATTGTCGAATAGTCCCGCAACTGACGCGGCCCATGCCGGGCACCGGGGCGATTGGTGGTGCCGCCGTCCCAAGGTATTCCGACCAGGCCCAAATCAACCTCGGTAATGCGTTCGTGGTCCAGCGTCACGCTCGGTAGGCGCATGAAGGTGGGGATACCGGCGAAGCGGGCAAGCTCCATTGCCGAGACCGGCTGAAAAAATGGATTGGTCATGTGGTCCCCCTTGTTGGTTCTGGCGCGAGCCTAGCGGCAGATTCGTGACTTGGGAATGGGCTGAGTTGCTCAGAACAGGATGCGAAAGCGTTTGCGGATTTCCGCGTCCTGAACGTCGGTCAGGTATTTCGGGTGATGCGTGGCCAGAACCTCTTTGGCCTTTGCGCGTGCGGCAGACCATGCGTCGGTTGCGCCTTCTTCCTCCCACGTGCGCGGCTCGTTCCGGTCTGCGAGGGAAGGGTAGAAATAGTCCCGCTCCATCGCGGCATAAGTGTGGGTGCTGCCAAGGAAATGACCATCGCCCAAGACCGACTGACAAATTGCGTCAAAGCCCAGGTTTTCTTCGGTTACCTCGATCCCGCGCAGGGCCCGATAGGTGTGAGAGTGCATTTCGTCGTCCAGAACAAACGCTTCGAAACTGGCCCCCAGCAGCGATGCCGTCATGCCCGAGCTTTCATAGATCAGGTTGCCCCCGGCGAGCGCGGCCGCCAAAGAAGTCATTCCTTTCTCGGCTCCATACTGCGCGTCGATTGCCTTGGCGTCGGTCATCGAGGCGGCCACACCCGAGGGCAATCCAAGCCAGTTGGTGATCTGCGCCGAGGCGGCGTTCAGGATGGTGGTCTCACCGCTGCCGCCGGCGAAAGACCCGGTTCGCAGGTCAACAATCAGGGGCCAGTTGGAAAACACCATCGGAAAACCGGGCTGGATCGCATTGACCATTACAAGGCTGGCCAGTGTTTCGGCCAGCGACTGCGCCAGAAACCCGGCCAGGGTCGCCGGAGCTGTGGCACCTGCCTGTGCTGCGGTGATGCAGGACATGGGAATGTTGTGTGTTACGCATTCGTAGACCACGTCCACCGCATCCTCTCCATAACGCAGCGGAGAGATCACCGGGCTGATATGCGCCTTCAGAAAGGGGCGCTTGGCGAATTCGCCCGGTCCACCAGCTACAATATCCAGCATCTCGACAATTGGGGCGACGTTTTCGGCCAGCGTAAACGAGGTGGCAACAGGCTTGGTCGTATTGCGCACCAGCGCATAGGCCGTGTTGATATCCAGATCGCGCACATCGGGCGCATCCGTCGCCACGCAACAGCGGGTAAACCAGCTGACATTGGCCAAAGTGTCCTGCAACCGGGTGAAATCGTGTAGGTCAACCAGCGTGGACGGACGATAGAGGCCGCTGTCGAGGTCCAACGTCTGCACCGCCGCGCCTCCGGTGCCGAAAAACACGCGATCACCGCCAACTTCGATCGAACGGGTCTCATCCCTACCGTGGAAAGTGAACATCTTGGCGGCCGATTTGACCAACCGTTCCACCATCGTACGCGGGAAAACCAGCCGATCCTGTTCCCCATGCTGCGCGCCCGCCGCCTGCAGGTCAGCGGCCAGCCTGTCGGGCACGTTGCCCATGCCCAACGTCTCCAGCAGGCGCAGGGCAGTGTCGTAGATTTGCTCAAGCTCAGTTGGGGTCAGGGGTTTGAATGCTCCCCCTTTCTGACCGGGCGGGCAGGGGTCGATCACAGGTTTGGCTGCGCGCTGGGCGTGCCTGGCCTGCCGGCCGCTTCTTTTGGCACTTTCCGAGGGCATATTGCTCCTTTCCCGCTATCCCTTTGGGAACACTAAGCGGCAAATCTGCCCCATCGCAAAGGGGAACTGCGAATTTGAAAATCTTCAATCGCAGTTTCGATTTTTCAATACAGTCACTACCGCTATTGTAGGCTCGGCCAGTTCTTCCGCAAAACTTGTCCCGGACCAGAGGGAGCAGAGCCAATGAAGTCGCGCACCAAAGTTGTTGTCATCGGGGGCGGGATCGCCGGATGTTCGGCGCTGTATCACCTGACGCAAGAGGGGTGGACGGACGTGGTTCTGGTCGAACGCAACGAGCTGACCTCGGGCACGACTTGGCATTCGGCTGCGCAGGTGACGAATTTTGGCATGAACCAGACGATGGTTGGCCTGAAATCGCATTCGATTCAGTTGTACAAGGAACTGGCCGAAGACCCGGATTATCCGATCAACTACCACCATGGCGACGGCGGCATCCGTCTGGCCAATACCGAGGCGCAGATGCAGGGGTATCGCCATTTTGCCTCGATGGCGCGCGGGATGGATGTGCAGTTCGAGGTGATCGACGCCGAAGAATGCGCCCGTCGCCATCCGCTGATCTCGACCGAGAACCTGATCGGCGGGCTGTGGGACCCGATGGACGGAGACATCGACCCGGCGCAGCTATGTCAGGCGCTGGCGCGCCGGGCACGCAAGGCCGGGGCCGAGGTTTATCGTAATACTCCGGTCGTCGGTTTGACCCAGCACGCTGACGACACATGGACCGTCCACACCGAACATGGCGATATCGATTGTGACATCGTGGTCAACGCCTGCGGCTATCGTGTGAACGAGGTCGGCGCGATGATGGGGGTGCATCATCCGGTCGCCTCCATGGAGCACCAGTACTTTCTGACCGAAGAGATCCCTGCCATCCGGGATGCGGGGCACAGGATGCCTTTGCTGCGGTGCCCTATCAGTGACTACTATTGCAGGCAGGAAAAGAACGGGTTGTTGCTGGGGTTCTACGAACAGGACTGCAAGACATGGGGTATGGACGGGATCGATCCGAACTTCGTCAATGCCTTGTGCCCGGATGATCTGGATCGGGTGACCGATGTGCTGGAGGGCGCGTTTTCCCGTATGCCTGCACTGCTGGAAGTCGGGGTCCATACGGTTGTCAACGGCCCGATCACCTACACGATCGACGGCGCGCCTCTGGTCGGGCCGATCCCGGGCAAGCGCAATGCGTTCTGCATCATCGGATTGCGCGCCGGATTGGGCGAGGGCGGTGGGCACGGCTGGCTGCTGGCCCAGCAGATCGTGCATGGCGAGGCATGTTATGACACGTGGTGCCTGGACCCCCGGCGGTTCACAGGGCATGCGAATGTGGAATTGACGGCGCTGAAGGCCATCGAAGACTATCAGAACGAGTTTCGCTTTCACTTTCCGCACGAACACCGCCCCGCCGGCCGGCCGGCCAAGACGACGCCTCTGACTCCGGTGTTGGCGGCAGAAGGGGCGGAATTCACCGTGGTCAATGGTTGGGAGAGGGTAGAGTACATCAAGCCTGCCCCCGATTTCTCGCCGTCTCTCAGTTTCGATTTTGACGAAACATTCGATCTGGTCGCAGCTGAGGTGGCCAATGTGCAGAACGGCGTCGGGCTGGCCGAGGTGAACGGGTTCAACCGGATCGAGATCTCCGGCGCGGACCGGCACACTTTTCTCGATAGGATGTTCTGCGGCACCGTCACCCGACGCGATGGTCGGGTCGGGCTGGGCTATCTGTTAAACCATCAAGGCATGGTCAAGGCCGAGGCAACCATTGCCAATCTGTCCGCCAGTGACCGGGGGCCGGGCCGCCTATGGTACGGGTCCGCCGCCGCAAGTGAGTTTCATGATATGGATTGGTTGGTTCAGCACCTGCGCGCCGATGAAGACGTGCAATTGCGCAGCCTGACCAACGATCAGACCATTCTGGTGCTGGCTGGCCCCAAGGCGCGCGATGTCCTGTCCGCCAGCGCGCGCGGTGACTGGTCAGCAGCGGCTTTTCCGTGGCTCAGCTTGCGGGAGTGTTTCGTTGGGATTGCCCCGGTGACGGTGATCAGCGTCAGTTTCTCGGGTGAACTGGCTTACGAAATCCACGTCCCCAACGCGTCGCTCTATGCGGCTTATTTGGCGTTGCGGCAGGCCGGAGAGGCTCATGGGCTGAAACTCTTCGGTGCGCGGGCAGTGGAATCCATGCGAATGGAGAAGAGCTTCCTGCATTGGAAGGCCGATCTGATCACGGAATTCGACCCATTCGAAACCGGCCTCGACCGTTTTGTGAAGCCGGACAAGAGTGACTTCATAGGGCGGGGCGCCTTGTTGAAACGGCGGGCCGAGGGGCCACGTAAAAAGCTGGTCGTCTTGCAGATTCACGCTACGCAACAACCTGCTCATCCCGGCGCATCTTTGATGCTGGGCGAGCAAGTTGTCGGCACGATCACCTCGGGTGATTGGGGGCATCGTATGGGGCTGAATATAGCGCATGGCTTCGTGCAGCCCGATCTGACCGATATCGGAACTGAGATGGAGTTAGACTCCTGCGGTCGGCGCGTGCGTGCGACAGTTATCCCTCCATCGCCTTATGATCCGGGATTTGAGCGCATGAGAGCGTGACCGCTCGACCAACTTCATCATTGCCGTTTGTTTAAATCTTTGCTTGGTTTGTTTCGAAGAAATCGAAACAACGGGTGCGCAGTGTCCAAATCTCTGAGCCTTCGCTGGCTGGAAGTTTTCCGTCTGGTTGCCAAATCGGGGTCGATCCAGCAGGTCGCTTCGGAAACGGGGCTGTCGATCAGTACCGTCTCGAACCACTTGCGCAGCCTCGAAGGCGCGCTGGGCGTTGATCTGGTCGATCATGGGCGGCGTCCGATGGGGTTGACCCCGGCGGGCGAGGTGTTTGCGCGTTATGTCCGTGACGGGCTAACGGTGCTGAAACGGGGAGAGGCCGAAATCCGCTCAGGCAACTGGAAGCACGCAACGGATCTGCGGCTGGCCCTGATCGACGATTTCGACAACCAGATCGCCCCGGACCTGTTCCGCTTTTTGGCGCAGGCCTTGCCGCGTTGCAGCTTTCGCCACTACACGCGCCCCAGTCACGAGATCATCAACAATCTGCAAGAGCACAAGCTGGATGCCGGGGTCGCCACTCGGCCCTCGGAGCGGACCGAGGGGTTAGTCGAATACCCGCTGATGCGCGACCCATTTATCGTGATCCTGCCCAACACGTTCAACGGAGAACCCGAAGACCTGCTGAAACCGGATGCGGAATTACCCCTGCTGCGCTATTCGCGGGACTACATGATCGGCAAGCAGATCGAAATTCAGTTGACTCGCAGCAAATACAATCTACCCAACCGGTTTGAAATGGAGTGCAACCACTCGATCATCGGCCTGGTCGCCGAGGGCAGCGGCTGGGCGATAACGACGGCCGCCTGTTTCCACCGTGCACAAAGGTTCCATGACAGCGTCCGGGCGTTTCCGTTTCCAGGGCGCAACTTCGTGCGTACGGTGTCCCTGTTCACGACCGAGGTGTATCCCGAGACGACCTCGAAGCTGATCCAGAAGGTGATGGTAAAGCTGATCCGGCAGCATTTCACCGACCCGATGTGCGAAGCTCATTCCTGGTTAAAGGACGATTTCCGTACCATGGAGGCCGAGGCCGCCTAGGCACTGGCCGGTGGTCCAAGGGATTGACGCTCGACGATATGGGTTGCCAGCCGCGTGCCAGTGCCCGGGGCTTGGTTTTCCAGCATATCAACCAGAGCCAATGCGGCCCGTTGACCCATTTCGCGGTGTGGTACATGCACGGTCGTCAGTGCAGGGGTGACGACCCGGGCCAGTTCGATATCATCAAAGCCGGTGACAGAAACATCCTCGGGCACCTTTAATCCCATTTCACGCGCCCGGTGCAGTGCGCCGACGGCCAGAACGTCGTTGCCGCACAGGATTGCCGTGGGCGGGGCGTTCTGTGACATCAGTTCGGTAAAAGCGTCGGCGCCGTTTTCGATCTGGTAAGGGGTTTCAACGATCGCCAAACCTGACGGGGAAATCCCGTTCTGCCGGACCGCGTCCTTTATACCTTCAATGCGAAGACGCGCCCGATCATTGCCTGCGGTGATACCGGAAATCACTCCGATCCGTTGGTGGCCCAGCCCGATCACGCGGTTTGTCAGCTCGGCCATGGCAGCGCGATTGTCGAAACCGACCGCGCCAATCTGCGCATCCGCCAGAAAGGACCACGCGATCATTACCGGGATGTCGCGGTGCGCGAGATCCTTGTAAACCTGCGGATTGCGGTCATGCCCGATCAACAGCAACCCATCCGCACCACGCGCGACCAGCGTCCGGATTTGCTCTTCTTCAAGGTCGGGATCGTAGGCCGAACTTGATACCAGCAGCGTGTATCCGCGTGTGTGCAGTTCTTCCTGAAACGCCTGTAGGCCGCGCGCGAAAATAGCGTTCTCCATGGTGGGAATGATCGCACCGATCGTCCAGGTTCGCTTAGCTGCCATCACCCGTGCGGCAAAGTTCGGCGTGTATCCCAGCTTGTCCACCGCTGACAGAACGCGCTGACGCGTTGCCTCTACCACCCGGTCGGGATCATTCATGCAGCGCGACACGGTCGCTGTTGAAACGCCTGCCAGTTTGGCGACATCGTCTAATGTGGGCGCGGATCGAAGTTTCGACATTTTCAAACCTGAGATTTGCTTTTGCCAATAAGCTTAAACTCAAGCACCGCCTAAGAAAAGTAGATGTGCAAGCGCTTGCATTTTCGATGTAAGGGCTTACAAATCCGGTAAGCCGAATCCGGAAGATGGACCAGTGAATAGGACCTGCTGAGCATGCCTCGTGACTATTTGAAAAAAGCCACCTTGACGGCGCAATCCCATGCCTCCGAGGTGAATGATACGGTCAGGACCATCCTTGCTGATATTGAGGCTGGCGGTGATGCCAAGGCACTGGAATACGCAGCCAGATTCGACAAGTTCGACGGCAACGTCTTGATGACGCAGGCCGAGATTGACGCTGCCATCGCACGGGTTCCGGAAAAACTGAAGGCCGATATCCGCTTTGCCCACGACAATGTGCGCCGCTTTGCTGAAACGCAGAAGGCAACCGTGGCCGATGTGCAGACAGAGATCGTTCCGGGGTTCGTCGCCGGTCAAAAAGCGATCCCGGTGGATGCGGCGGGCTGCTATGTGCCCGGGGGGCGCTATAGCCATACCGCCAGCGCGATCATGACCGTTACCACGGCCAAGGTCGCCGGATGTCGCCATATCACCGCCTGTTCTCCGCCGCGCCCAGGCGAGGGCGTTGCGCCAGCGATCGTCTATGCCGCGCATATCTGTGGTGCAGACAGTATTCTGGCCATGGGCGGTGTGCAGGGCGTGGCGGCCATGACCTATGGCCTGTTCGGCCTACCGCGGGCCAATATCCTTGTGGGCCCGGGCAACCAGTTTGTGGCCGAGGCCAAGCGGATTCTCTATGGCAAGGTCGGCATCGACATGATCGCGGGTCCTACGGACAGCTTGATCCTTGCTGACAGCAGCGCCGACGCCCATGTGGTGGCCACCGATTTGGTCAGCCAGGCCGAGCATGGGTACAACTCGCCCGTCTGGCTGGTAACCGATGACCGGGATCTGGCGCAGGAGGTGATGGCTCTGGTGCCGACGCTTATCGACGATCTGCCGGCCCTGAACCGCGAAAACGCGGCCGCCGCGTGGCGCGACTATGCCGAGGTCATCGTCTGTTCGGATCGTGAGGAAATGGCCGCCTGTTCGGACGAATACGCCCCCGAACATCTGACCGTTCAGGCCGAGGAGCTGGATTGGTGGCTGGACCGGCTGACCTGTTATGGTTCGTTGTTTCTGGGTGAAGAGACCACTGTGTCTTATGGCGACAAGGCCACCGGCACCAACCACGTTTTGCCGACCTCGGGTGCGGCCAGCTATACTGGGGGTTTGAGCGTCCACAAGTACATGAAGATTGTCACCTGGCAACGTGCTACGCGGGAAGGATCGAAACCTGTCGCTGTCGCCACTGCCCGAATTTCCAGGCTTGAGGGGATGGAAGGTCATGCCCGTGCTGCGGATGTGCGTCTGGCCAAGTATTTCCCTGACGAACAATTTGATCTGCACGCGGATGAGTGAACACCGGATGCCCTTCAATCTGACTGCGCGGGTGCTTCAGGGTCGGATTCTTGCTGCAATACCTTGCAGAAAATTGCCTTTTTCGGCACCGTATACAAATACGGCCGAGGTTCTCCGGCAGACCGCGTGGGTCTTGTTGACGGCCGTCTGTGGGATCTGGCCCGACAGAAACGGAGGGTTTCATGTATAAGAAAATTCTTGTTCCAATGGCGCTGGATCACGGCATTTCGCAGCACACGCTGGAAGTGGCTCGGGCGCTTTCGGCAGAGCACAGCGAAATTGTTGCGTTGCATGTTTACGAGATGCCGCAGGGCTCGGTCAGTGCCTATCTGGACAAGGACGCAGTTGCCGATGGGTTCCGCGCGGCGGCCAGTTTGTTGCGCGAAAAGACTGAGGAACTGGAAGGTATCCGGCCCGAGATCGTCAAGGGCCATACTGCCCGGACCATCATCGACTATGCCAATAGCAATGACTTTGACTGCATCGTTATCGGCTCGCACAAGCCCGGGCTCAGCGACTATTTCCTGGGCTCGACCGCATCGCGCGTGGTTCGACATGCCGGATGCGCCGTGCATGTGCATCGCAGAATATGAACCCAAAATCGCGCCCCAGGTGCCCCAAGCAGGACGAACATACCGGAGATGAACATAGACAAAAAGATTACGGATGATCTGGTCGCAAACGATATCTCGTTTGTCACCACCGTCCCGTGTAAGCAGCTTGCTGGCGTGATCGAGGAGATCGACGCGCGGGACGAGATTTTTCACATCCCCTCGAACAAAGAAGACGAAGGGATGGGCCTGTGCGCGGGCGCATGGATGGGCGGCAAGCGTCCTGCCATAATCATGCAGAACACGGCGATTGGCGTGACGATCAACACGTTGGCGACGCTGATCCAGTTCTATCGCATGCCGCTGCCCATGCTGATCTCATATCGTGGAGAATTGCGTGAACCCGTCGCCTGTCAGGTCGAAATGGCGGTGCATACCAAGGCCCTGCTGGCGCAGCTCAACATCCCGACTTATCACTTCCATCATCAGTCGGATGTCGAGGAGCTGGACGCGATCCTGAAATACACCTTCATGTGCAACAAGCCGGTCGCCATCCTGACCGACGCCAATTTCTGGGGAGGCTATGGCGACCAATGATCCGTTCTGAAATTCTGAAGGAAATCGCCCCGACCCTGCGCGATCAACTGGTTGTCTGCAACATTGGCATCCCCAGCCAGGAGCTGCACGCCATCGATGACCAGCCCACAAATTTTTATATGCTGGGTACAATGGGTCTGGCTTCGTCCATTGGTCTTGGGTTGGCGCTGTCGCAGACGAAACCGGTGATCGTAATCGACGGGGACGGTTCGATCCTGACCAACCTTGGCACGCTGCCGACCATCGCGAACAATGTGGCCGACAACTACATCCTGTTGATCATCGACAATGGATCCTATGGTTCAACCGGGGATCAGCCGACCTATGCCGGGAAGAAAACCTCGTTGACGAAAATGGCCGAGGCTGCCGGGTGCGAGCGTGTGATCGAATGTCAGGCGGAAGAGACCGGTCGCGTGCTGCAAGAGGCGCTGGACGCCGAGCAGATGACCATCATCGTCAGTAAGTGCGAAAGCGGAAATGCCAAGATGCCACCGATCACGATGGACCCGGTGGTGATCCGCGACCGCTTCATGAAGGCGGTTCAGGCGTGATGAAGCCAAGGCGCGGGTATGGACCACGCAATCCGCGCCTTGTACGGAGGTCTTACCTCTCCCTCTCCATAAGCTGGCCGAACCCGATGACGGGTTCTTTGATGTCCAAAAGTTGCAGCGCCTGAAACAGCATCGCCTGATTTGAGCTGATTACCGGCTTACCGACTGCGTCCTCCAAGCGGTCCAGCGTTTCGACGCTGCGCATGTCGGTACAGGACAAAACCAGTGCGTCGGCCTGAGAGTGGTCCGCCGCGCGGCCCAGTTCAAAAACGGCCTCCGGGTCCAGCGCGCCCTGGCCTTCGTTGTCCAGCGCCTCGGTCACCTCGGAACGCTGGACGGTCTCAAACCCCAGCTTGGCAAGAAAGCCAATCGCCATATCATTGATCGCCGGAACGTAAGGCGAGGCAAACCCGATACGGTGGGCGCCGAGCGCGGTCAGAGCATGAACCAATGCCCCGGCCGCAGTAATCGTTTCGGCACCGCTACCGGCACTTATCCGGCTAGCCAGTTCGCGGTCAAACTCCGGTCCGTGGGTCAGGGTGGCCGAGGTGCACCCATAGAAGACTACATCCGGCTTTACCCCCATCAGCAGACGCAGCGGCTCGTCCAAGTCGGTGGCCCCCAGATCGTGCATTTGGGCTTCGTCGGGGATTTCATCCTCGTCGTACCCTCCCATCCGAGCTACGTGTAGTGAAATCCCCGTCGGCGCCATCAAGGCCAGATCGGGTTCGAGATTGGTGTTGGTGAAAGGGACAAGAACCCCGAACCGTGCGCGGCCTCTGGACGTGCTCATACCTGTCCCTCCTGTTTCCATTTCGTCAGGATGTCTATTGCTGTGTTCATTGCGTCCTGCGGGCCGACGGTCATGCGCAGCGTGTGCGGCAACCCAGCGCCACCTTGCGGACGCAGGAAGACGCCTTCGGATCGCAGCTTTTTGTCTGCGCATGCAGCGGCTTCGGAATTGCCCATGTCCACCAGCAGGAAATTGGTGAAACTGGGGTAGGGCGCGAAACCGGCGCCCTTCAGCGTGGTCGCCGCCTGATCGCGCAATACGGCCGTCATCGCGCAGGTCTCACGCATATAGGCGTCGTCCTGTGCCGCCGCTGCGGCGGCGATCTGAGCGCTGGCCGGGATGTTGTTCGGGTTCATCACCTTGCGCAATTCTTGAGCAGTGTCCGGTGGGAACAACCCCCAACCGACGCGAAACCCGGCCATACCGTACGCCTTCGAAAACGTGCGTAGAATGATCGTGTTGCCTGTGGTAACCATGTCGAAACACCGCTCGCCCAGATGGTCGGAAAACTCACCATAGGCTTCGTCGATCACCAACAATATGTCGGGCCGCAACCCTTGCCGCAGTCGGGTTAGTTCGGATTTTGGGATGCGCGTGCTGGTCGGGTTGCCCGGGTTGGCGACAAAGACGATCCCGGTATCCGGCTGGACCGCTGCCAGCAAGCTATCGACACTGACAGTGGCATCTATTTCCCGAGCGGCGTCGAACCGGGCATCGGCCATGCGTGCCGCCGTCTGAAAGAATGGATAGGCATGGGCCGGAGCCAGCACCGCACGCTCCGGCCCCGAGAACACTCGGGCAAGGCTACCGATCAGATCAAGTGATCCGTTGCCGCACAGAATCCCATCCGCATCAATCCCGTGGAGGTCCGACAAGGCGTTTCGCAGATCCGTCCAGTCCGGATCGGGATAGAGCATCGACGTCCCCATAGCATGCACTGCCGCTTCGATAGCCTTAGGGCTAGGCGGGCGCAGGCTTTCGTTCTGGGACAGCGGGATAAGAGGTTTGCCCTCAGGCGCTGTGAGGTCGGCCAGTGCATAAGGCGACATACGCGCAATGTGCGGGTGCGGTAGAGTCATGTCTGCCTCCGGTATTGGGTCCGGGCCATATTCTGGCTGATCAGGCCTGCGCGGAGGTCGTTCTGCACGGCTCCATCCAAGCGCTCTTCTGGCAGGCCAAACCCACCCCCGCCCGGCGTTTCGAACAGCAGCGTTTCACCGGCTTTGATCCGAACTTCTCCTTTGCCGGGCAGTTGGCGGTTGCCGGGCTGTACCGTTATCCGTCCCGGCGCGCCGTCCAACCCTCCGTCACGGCCTTTGGCGGGGTTCTTGATCCGCTCGACAGAAAGGAACAGCATCAGGTCCTGATCCCTGGATGCGCTGAGTTCAATTTGCTGCCCTAGACCGCCCCGCAAACGCCCCGCTCCTCCGGAATCCGTCCGCAGTTCGCGGCGATGAAACAGAACCGGCGCGACGGCCTCTGTGGTTTCGACCTGGCTGCCCCAGACACCGCTGGGAAAGGCGGTGGCCGACAGGCCATCCAGCCGGGGACGGGCGCCGGTGCCGCCGTTGAACACAAGCTCCAGCGCAAAGAGGTCATCGCCCCGGTCGACCGCCTCGGGCGCGTGGCGCAGTGGCAGGTCGTACATGCACGAGGAACCCTCGGCCGGGACCTTTTTGGGCAAGGCTTGGGACAGGCATCCGTAGACCAGATCAGGTGTCATCTGTCCCAGTGTGTGTCGCATCGCGACGGGGGCCGGGGGTTGCGCGTTCAGGATACAGCCCGCAGGCGCGGTCACGCGGAACGGATCGAGCGAGCCTGCATTGTTCGGGATATCCGCCCCGATAATGCAGCGCAGGGCAAAGACGGAATAGGCCGTTGCATAGTTCAGCGGCACGTTTATCCCTTTGCCGACACAGGGCGCGGTGCCGTCGAAATCCAGCAACATATGGTCGTCTGCAATGGTGAGGGCGGCGTGCAGATCGATCTCATCCTCATAGCCATCGACCCTCAGCACATGGTGCCAAGTGCCTTTAGGCAGGTCGGCGATGGCCTCGAGGGTGCCGCGCCGAGAGGTGTCGATTATGTAATCTGACAGCGCCTGCAGATCGGATATGCCGAATTCTTGCATCATCTGTACCAGCCGCGTGGACCCGGCCTCACAACAGGCAATCAGGGCATAGATGTCGCCTTCGTTGGCGATAGGTTCACGCGAGTTGGCTTTGACGATTTCCAGCAGCAGCGCGTTGACTTCGCCTTGACTGACCAGTTTGCAGGGCGGGATCAGCAGCCCTTCGTCATATATATCCGAGCCCTCGGGTCCCATGCCCAGCCCCCCCAGATCGACCAGATGAGAGGTACAGGCCGTGTAACCGATCACCGTGTCCTGAAAAAAAACCGGCATCATCAGCAGAAAGTCGTTCAGGTGCCCCGAGGCGATCCACGGGTCGTTGGTCAGGTAGATATCACCGGGCTTCATTTCGCTTTGTACAAAGCGCGCACGCAGGGTTTTGACCGCCTCGGCCATGGTGTTGATATGCCCGGGTGTACCGGTGACGGCTTGTGCCAGCATCCTGCCTTGAGCATCGAAGATCCCGGCCGAGATATCGCCGCATTCGCGCACGATCGGGCTGAAAGCGGCGCGGATCAGCGCCTGTCCCTGTTCCTCAACCACGGCCAAAAGCCTGTTCCACATCACCTGCAGGCGTGTATCTGACTGGATCATGGCTGGACCTCCTCATGCCGTGTCAGCCAGATATTGCCCTGGCTGTCGACGCTGGCGCTGAAATCGGCGCTGACGAATGTGGTTGTTTGGGCCTCGACGATCAGCGCCGGGCCGCTGAGGGACGCACCGGGCATCAGCTCAGAGCGGTTGTACACGCCCGCCGGGCGCCAGGCGCCGGTGACGTCGCACAGAATTTCGCGGTGTTCGGTTGCCTTGGCGGTGTGTTCCGCCGGATCGTCAGGATGAGGCACACGCGCAGGGGCAGAGGATGAGACGGACAGCCCCCAGTTAAGGATTTCGATAGCCATGCCAGGAACGATCCGGCTGAACTGTCGGCTGTATTCCGTTTCAAAGGCCTCTCGCAAAGCGATTAGGTCCGAGGCGGCCAAAGCACGGTCGGGCAGGCGGATTTCGATCTCGTGACCTTGCCCGTGATACCGCATATAGGCGACCCGGCGTTGCAGCAGCGCACCTTCGGGTGCTCCGGCACGGACGACCTGTTCCGCCTCGGTCCACATGGCGTCGAAGAACCGGTTCAGGCCCTCGATATCCAGATTGTCCAGCCGGGCATAGCGTGATCGGATGACCTCGTACGACACGGGCGCGAACAGGAAGCCGACTGCCGAGCCCACACCCGGATCACGCGGGATCAGTACGCGCCGCATTTGGGTGCGCCGGGCTACGCGGGTGGCGTGTAGCGGGCCGTTGCCACCGAACGCGATCATCAAACGGTTGCCAAGGTCCTTGCCGGATTCGACCGCGTGCATCCGGCCTGCGCTGGCCATGCTCTCGTCGACGATCTCACTGACTGCAAACGCGGCATTGTCCGGGTCAAGGTTGAGCGGATCGCCCACGTCCTGGGTCATTACTCGCGCGGCCGCGACCGGGTCGATTTCCAGCCGCCCTTCGGCAAATCGTCCGGGTTCGATCAGACCCAGCGTCAGATCGGCATCGGTGACCGTGGGTTTGTCGCCACCCTTGCCAAAGGCCGCCGGGCCGGGATCTGATCCCGCGCTGTGCGGACCGACCTGAATGCGACCCAAGCGATCCACGCTGGCAATTGAGCCGCCACCCGCCCCGATCTCGATCATCTCGATCACCGGGATGCGCACCGGCATCCCCGACCCCTTGACGAAACGCTCGGCCCGCGAGATCTCGAACTTGCGCGCCATCTGGGGGCGATAGTCATCAATCAGGCACAGCTTGGCTGTGGTGCCGCCCATGTCAAAGGACAGCACCTCGGCCTCACCCGCCGCCTTGGCGAGGCGGGCGGCCAGAATGGCACCCCCGGCCGGGCCGGATTCCACCAGACGGATCGGCAACCGGCCAGCGGTGTCCAGCGTGGTCATGCCGCCGCCCGCCGTCATCATCAGGATCGGGCAGGCCAGCCCCATTTGCCGGAATCGGATTTCAAAATCCTGCAGGTACCCAGCCATCAAGGGTTGCACATAGGCATTGGCAATTGTGGTGCAGAGCCTGTCAAACTCACGGGCTTCGGGGCTGACCTCATGGCTGAGCGAGATGACCAGTTCGGGTATTTGCTGCGCCAGTTGGTCGCGCAGTGCCAGCTCATGCGCCGGGTTGGCATAGGCGTGTAGCAGGCAGACAGCGATGGCCTCGACGTCAAGCGCTTTCAATTCGGCGACCAAAGGCGCGATTCCCGCCCCATCCAGCGGCTCCAGTTCTTGCCCGTTAGCATCCATGCGCCCGCCGATGGTTAGCGAATGGGTGCGTGGCACGATCAGGTCGGGTTTGACCAGATCGATGGCATACTGGCTGTAGCGCCGCTCATAGGCGATTTCGAGGATGTCGCGGAAGCCGCGCGTGGTGATCGTGGCCGTGGCGGCCCCGCGACGTTCGATCAGGGCATTGGTGGCCAGCGTTGTGCCGTGTATGAACCCGGTGACCTGACGCCAGTCGGCGCCAGCGGTCTCGAGCACACGCGTGGCGCCAGCAACTGCGCCAAAGGCGGGGCGGTGCGGCGTGGTGGGTGTTTTGGTGGTCGCCACCACCTGAGATGCGCTGTCCAGAAGGACGGTATCGGTGAATGTACCGCCAATGTCGATTGCCATGCGCAATCCAACTGTTTGGTTCATAAGGTTATCAGCTTGAAAGGGTGGAACAGACCCGAAAGCGGGTCAGGTGGAAACGTACTGTTCCCTGCGGGTCAGGCGACCAGATCGCACCCGGTTTCGCGACGCATCATTGGTTGTCGAAGGTTGGCTGTCACAGCTTCAGTTCCCCGTCGTCTGACTGCACCGACATTGAGTGAGGAATGGCCCCTGCGTCAACACCTCATTCGAGGGGTGCACAGGTTTGGTGCAAATCCCGCATTACGCCAAGACGTTGGTTGCGGCGCATCCAACCCTGATATGTTTCGAAATACCATCAATAGGGGCGTGAGTTTAGATGCTCAGTTTTTTTATTCAAAGCATTCTGATCGACACGGACCTGATACTGGCGGTGCGCCGGTGATATCCGGTATTGCCTGTCTGAACACGCAGGGGCAGATGGTCGGCGAAGACATCATGTGGACCAGCTCAAACGGGCAGGAATACATCTTCGTATCCTTCCTGGTCGCAACCGGTGGGGATGACGGCGGCTCGATTGGCTTGTTCGATGTGCAGACCAACGAGGTCGTCAAAGTTACGAAGTGCGCAATAGTCCGGTCAGTGAAGGCGCGCTGTATATCGTGTGTCCACACAGCGTCTCAGCCTTTGATGACCTTATTTTAGTGACGTCGACGGTGCTTCCGGACCTGACCACCGGGGTCGGTAGTGTGCTGGCCAAGATCGTTTCTTCAGAATTTAGCGGTCCAGCTTGAAAACGCCCTCGACGGAGCGGGCGTGATCGGTGATTGTTTGGATGATTGGCAGAGTGAAAAAAGACCACCCTGTCAGAGGTATAGACGGAAGGCTGTGAAGGCTGACATAAGTTGCGTCGAAAAGACCAGCGAAGGGAGATGAAGATGAAAAAGTTTCTAGCGGCCGCTGCGGTTTCCGCTTTGTGCGCAACCGGCGCGCTGGCCGAGGTTAAGGTCGGAATGATCACCACGCTGTCCGGCGGCGGAGCCGGATTGGGCATTGACGTACGCGACGGATTCATGCTGGCCATCGCGCAATCAGGGCGTGACGACGTTGAGGTCGTGATCGAGGACGATCAGCGCAAACCGGACATCGCCGTGCAATTGTCCGACAAGATGATCCAGTCCGAACGGGTTGACGTCATGACAGGCATCATCTGGTCCAACCTCGCCATGGCGGTTGTGCCTGCGGCAGTGAACCAAAACGTGTTCTATCTGTCCCCCAATGCGGGGCCGTCGCCGCTTGCCGGAAAAGGCTGCCACCAGAACTATTTCAACGTCGCCTGGCAGAACGATAACCTGCACGAGGCCGCCGGGGCCTATGCCAACGGCGCCGGTTACAAGAACAGCTTTGTTCTGGCACCGAATTACCCGGCGGGTGTAGATGCGCTGACCGGCTACAAACGGTTTTTTGAAGGTGATCTGGCCGGTGAGATCTATACAGAACTGGGACAGACCGACTACGCCGCCGAAATTGCTCAGATTCGGGCCAGCGATGCGGATAGCGTTTTCTTCTTCCTGCCCGGTGGCATGGGGATTTCTTTCCTGAAGCAATATGCCGACAGCGGCATTGACAAGCCCGTGGTCGGCCCGGCCTTCAGCTTTGATCAGGGTATTCTGCAAGCGGTCGGCGATGCGGCGATGGGCGTGGTGAATACCTCGCAGTGGAACAAGGATATCGACAACCCGACCAACGCGGCCTTCGTTGAAAGCTTCCAGGCCGAATATGGACGTCTGCCCTCGCTTTATGCAAGCCAGGGATTCGATACCGCCAACCTACTGCTCTCGGCGCTGGAAAAAGCTGATCCTTCCGACGAAGACGCTTTCCGCGAGGCCCTGCGCGCGGCTGAGTTCGACAGCACCCGCGGCGATTTCAGCTTTGGCCCGAACCACCATCCGGTTCAGACAATCTATGCTCGCGAAGTGATCAAGGAAGGCGACGTCTTTACCAACAAGATCCTTGGTGTTGCGCTGGAAAACCACTCTGATGCCTACGCGGCCGAGTGCAAAATGTAACTGACCTTCTGCCTGCCCTGATCGCGGGGCGGGCAGAACACCGGAGTTTCCATGTCCTCGATCCTGATTATCGAGCAGATCCTCAATGGACTGCAGTTCGGTGTCATGCTGTTTCTGATGGCGGCTGGCCTGACGCTGATTTTTGGTGTGATGGGGCTGATCAATCTGGCGCACGGTTCGCTCTACATGGTCGGAGCGTTTGCCGCTGCCGCGGTGGCCGGTGCGACCGGGTCTTTCCTATTGGCCTTGGTTGCTGCATTGGCCGCTGCTGCGTTGGCTGGCGCGATTGTCGAGATGGTCGTGATCCGGCGCTTGTACAACGCGCCGCATCTGGATCAGGTTCTTGCCACCTTTGCGCTGATCCTGATCTTTTCTGAGGGCACGCGCTGGGTCTTTGGGTCTTTCCCGCTGTTTCTGGATATTCCCGATGGGTTGTCAGGGCCTGTAACACTGCCCGGCGGGATCGAATACCCGCTCTATCGTCTGACCTTGATCGGGATCGGGCTGGCGGTTGCCTTGGGTCTTTGGGCGCTGATCGAACGCACCCGTCTGGGTATCCAGATCCGTGCGGGTGAGAATGACCGCGAGATGATTGCGGCGCTGGGCGTCGATATCTCGAAACTCTACACGCTGGTCTTTGCGTTGGGTGCGGCGCTGGCCGGATTGGCGGGCGCTCTGGTTGGCGCGATCCAGTCGGTTCAGGTGGGGATGGGAGAGCCGGTGCTGATCCTCGCCTTCGTGGTTATCGTCATCGGCGGTATCGGATCGGTGCGCGGCGCCTTTATCGGCGCGCTGCTGGTCGGGCTGACGGATACGTTGGGCGGGGTGTTCCTACCCGAGATGTTAAAGCTGTTCATGGACAACGGCGCGGCGCAAAAAACCGGCTCGGCGCTGGCCTCGATGAGCATCTACGTGCTGATGGGGCTGGTGCTAATTTGGCGACCCTCGGGTCTGTTCGGGGCGCGCGCATGAGATTGAACGAAAGGTATCTGAATGCGCTGGTGATCGCGGGTCTGGTGGCGCTACCGCTTTGGGCGGTCGTAGCGGATCAGCCGTTTACGATCACGCTGGTGACGCGGGCGGTGATCCTTGCGCTGGCAGCGGTGGGCCTGAACATCATCCTCGGGATCGGAGGCATGGTCAGCTTTGGTCATGCAGTGTTTTTCGGCATCGGAGGCTACGCGATGGGCATCCTTGCCTATCACGCGCAGACCTATACCGCCCTTGATCTGGGGCTATTCACCACCGACGGCACCACGTCCATGCCGGTGATCTGGTTGGTGGCCATGATCCTGTCGGCGTTGGTGGCGTTCTTTATCGGATTGCTTTCATTGCGGACGTCCGGCGTGTATTTCATCATGATCACGCTCGCCTTTGGTCAAATGTTCTTCTATTTCGCCATTTCCTGGGCGCAGTACGGCGGTGAAGACGGGCTGTCGATCTATGTCCGCAATGGTTTTCCCGGCCTGAATACGCTGGTGCCGATCCAGTTCTACGCTGTCTGTTTCACGCTGCTCTGCGTAGTGCTGTTTTTGTTTGCGCGGTTGCAGGCCTCGCCCTTCGGACTGGCGCTGAATGCTGCGCGTCAGGCTTCGGTACGGGTTGAAACCGTGGGGTTGAACCCGATGCGGCTGAAGCTGGTGGCTTTCGTAATCTCGGGCGCGATCACCGGGTTGGCGGGGGCCCTGTTTGCGGATCTGAACCGCTTTGTCTCACCCTCGATGTTCAGTTGGCAACTGTCCGGAGAATTGATCGTACTGATCATCATTGGCGGGGTCGGGCGGCTGATGGGGCCCGTCATCGGGGCCTGTGTCTTTGTCGCGTTGGAGCATTTCCTCGGCGAACTCACCGACTTCTGGCACGTCTACCTGGGCGTGGCCCTGTTGTGCATCGTACTGTTCGCCCGTGGCGGCCTGATCGGTCTGTTGACCGGGAAGGAGGGCGCGCATGTCTGATCCCGTTCTCGCCACGCTTAACCTGAACAAGAACTTTGGGGCCCTCAAGGCGACTGACGACGTGTCCATTGATCTCAAGCCCGGAGAAATCCACGCCATCATCGGCCCGAACGGTGCAGGTAAGTCGACGTTGATTCAGCAGATATGCGGTGGGTTGCAGCCGGATTCAGGGCGGGTTCTGCTGAACGGTCAGGATGTCTCGGGCTATTCTACACAGGCGCGTGCGCGGGCCGGGCTCGGACGAACGTTTCAGATTTCGCAACTGTGTATGGAAGATACCGTGCTGGAGAACGTGGTTCTGGGTGCGATGGGCGCGGAACGCATGGCGTGGCGGTTCTGGCGGCCCGCGCTAAAGCGACCAGAACTGCGCAACCGGGCGGAAGCTGCGCTGGAACGTGTCGGGCTGAGCGATGAACGCGACACACGCTGCGCCAATCTCAGCCACGGCCAACGGCGGCAGTTGGAGGTCGCGGTGGCCCTGACACTGTCGCCAAAAGTCTTCGTCATGGATGAGCCAATGGCGGGGCTTGGCGCCGAAGGTTCGAAACGCCTGACCGGGTTTCTGGATGGATTGAAGCAGGAAGCGCCCATTCTGCTGGTGGAACACGATATGGACGCGGTTTTCGCGCTAGCCGACCGGATCAGCGTTTTGGTTTACGGCAAGGTTATCGCCACAGGTACGGCTGATGAAATCCGCACCAGCCCCGAGGTGCGCGACGCCTATCTTGGGGATGAAGCATGACCCTGTTGCGGCTTGAAAACCTAACCGCCAGTTACGGCGACAGTCAGGCGCTGTTCGGTGTTGATCTGCAGATGGCGCAGGGCGAAGTGACTGCTTTGATGGGGCGCAACGGGATGGGCAAAACAACGACGGTGAAAGCCATTTGCCGGATGATCCGCTCGGAGGGGGCGTTGAAGCTGGACGGTCAGGATCTGCACGCGCTGCCCAGCCATAAGGTCGCTCGCAAAGGGGTAGGGTTGGTGCCGGAAGGCCGCCGCTGTTTTGCCGAACTGACCGTGCGCGAAAACCTGATCGCGGCGGCGCGACCCGGCGACTGGACCTTGCGCCGCGTCACCGAACTGTTCCCCCGACTGGAAGAGCGGATGGGTCAGCGCGCCGCCTCGCTGTCGGGCGGCGAACAGCAGATGCTGGCGATTGGCCGGGCGCTGATGACCAACCCGCGCCTATTGATATTGGACGAGGCCACCGAGGGCCTTGCCCCGATCGTCCGGCAGGAGATCTGGGCAGCCCTGCATCGCCTGCGGCAAGAGACGTATGCGGCGATCCTGCTGATCGACAAATCTCTGAAGGAACTGGCGGCGGTGTCTGACCGTGCGGTCATTCTTGAACGGGGCCGTACGGTCTGGTCCGGAGCAATGAGGGAACTGACCCCAGAAATCTCCGAGAAATACGTGGGTGTCTGAAGGCGTTGGCCGGGGCGGGTCTAGAACCTGTAGGTGGCGCCCAGCAAAGGCCCGGATTGATCGAATGTGTAGTCGTTTCCGTTAATGTCGTGATCAAATGAGATATAGCGATATCCACCGCGCAGCAGCCACCTGTCGTTGATGGCGTAATCTGCTGTCAGTAGAACCGACCAGGTCTGGCTGCCGCTGCGAAACCCTCCGTAATCCACATAGGCCGTGCCGGTCCATGCGTCGGACAGGGTAAACCGGGCGCGAACACCTACCACCGGGTCGAACCAGCTGGCGTCAGCAGAGTTGGATTGCGAGGGCGCTGCGCCCGGGGTCAGGGTGAATTCCGTATCGGTGCTGTACCACCTGAAACCACCCGCCAGATCAACCTTTACGGAAGGATCGTTGCGTACCCGGTACCCCAGCAACGCGGTCAGAAACTGCGTTTTGACCGAGGTTTCCAATTCAGAACCCGCCGGGCCGGGCGCGGTATTGCCGAAGGACAGGTTGGTATAGTTGTAATCGGCCAACACACTCCATTGACCGTTTGTTGCCGCCAGCGCGCCCATGAAGGCAAAGTCCAGATTCTCCAGCGCGTCGGAAAAGCTGAGTGTTCCGTCAAGAGTACCCGACGGGGTTTCAATGCTGGTCTCGGTCTCTGGCATGAACAGATAGATCGTGGCTTCGTAGGACCACTCGGATTGTTGCGCCGAAGCCATTGTTGCCGCCGAGGCGAGTACAGCCGCCGCCACGCAGCTGTTCAATCTTTGATTTAGTGCCATTCCGTCCCTCCTTATTGGGTATCGCCCGTGTTGCCGGGTCGTGCGGGGTTACGCCGCCACGGTATCAGATGTTTCCGCGCGCGTGCCCACGCGATTGATGTCGGTTTCCGGAAAAAACTCGGACCAGACGTGCCAGAAGACACCAGCGCGTAGGGTCTCGACCCTTTGCAGCTTGCCCTGATCGGACATGCCCCAGAAATCGCAGCGGGTGACGGGTTTGCCACTGTCATTGTACCAGACCCCGAGGCTTTCGTATTTCGGGTCCAGGCTGATAACGACATCGCGCCCGCCGACATTGGCGTTGACGATCCAGTTGTTTTCCACGACGAAATCGTCCGTCCAGCAGGCGGCATCCTTGCCGATGGTGATCCCCCAAACATGGGTCTTGTTTGGCAAGCGGTCGTCCGAGCGGTCCATATTGTCCATCACCGGCGCGTCTTCCTGATGCTGGCGGCCGATGCCCCAGCCAAAGGTGATCTCGGTCATCATATCCAGCAGCCGCAATAGCGGGTTGGCCGAGGGTTTGTTCAGAAACACCTCGCCGTCGGGAAACGCCTTCTGAAACCCGCGGAACGTCATCCGATAGGTCGGCCAGGGTTTCATCTGGGCCTCGGGACGTACGGGGCAGGCGGGGCCATCGGCATTCGGGTCGCGGTCGGCCTCGCGGAAGCCATAAATGTGCTGAATTGGCTCCTTGGATTCATTGTCTCTCAGGATCAGGTTGTTGCCATGCTGGGCCAGGACCTCAAGATCCAACCGCTTGCCTTCGATTCGGGGGGCGTAGCCCTGCCCTAGATTGGCCATCGCACAATAAGTCATGACCACGTCTTCGCCGCCAAGCCCGTTCACATCGCCAGCCAGATGAGGCCGCATGATCTGCGCATCCGGGTGTGCGCGGGCATGGCCGTTGTTCTCGATCACGATGACCGGTGCGGTGGGGCCGACATATTTTCTGGCTTCACTGATGGAAAAGAAGGCCGCATCATTCAACTGGTTCCGCAAGCCCAGATGCACCCAGACATAGGGAAACCCGTAAAGAACCAGAACCAGCAGCGCTGAGATGATCCAAAGCCAGCCCGGTCCGCCACCCAGTACGAAATGCGCCAGCGTCGCCACGGCAAAAGAACCCAAGCCGATAGCGATCAGGCGGTATTCGTGCCGGATGAAACGCACCATGTTCTGGCGTTTCACCTTCAGCAGCATTTGCGAGATGTCTCCCAGATCGCGGAAATAGACAAAGCCGATCCCAAGTGAGACGATTACGCCAAGAGCGAAAAGGATGTTTCCGGCCATGTGCACCTCCTGATCCGGGTTTGGTTTTGGCGTTACTGCTGTGGCGAAGCACGCTTGATCATAAAGGCCTCAACAGCTTGCTGCGATTCCGGGCGGATGTTCTCAATCCCTTCGTAAGGCACGCCATAGGCCGGTGGTGTGTCGGGGTACTTTTCCTTCCGCGCCATGTGCCGCCCTAAAATTCGCACGAATTCCTGCCCACCCCATGCGCCTACTTCGGTTGAGACAGAGAATTCTTCGCGGGTATCACGATAGAGATCGAAGAACTTGGCCGCGATCGGATTTTTACCCGGCGGAGGCAAGATGAGTTTGAGCTGATCTTTGACAATGGCCTCGGGTTTCTTGTCTGAATATATAATCACGTGATCGCGGCGTGATTTGGTTTCATCGTCGAACAGCAGTGCGGCGGACTGATCAACCCCGTCGATTAGGCGATCGCGTGGAATGAACTGATCGGCACCGGCAAATCGGGACAGCGTTGTATAAAGGTCAGAGACATGGATGATACTGTTCAGCAACCCGTCTTCCTCAATCATACCCGGCCACCGTATAAAGGCGTCCACTCGTACGCCGCCTTCGGTCGTGTCGGCCTTTCCACCGCGGAAGATCATTGGGGTGAACCCTGATTGCGGCGAGTACTTAGTGAAATGGCCATTGTCGCCCATTACGACAATGATGGTATTCTCGGTTAACCCAAGCTCGTCTACTTTGGCGAAAAGGTCACCAAGCCATTGATCCAGCAACTGCATTTTGTCGACATATAGACCACCGTTGGCGCTTTTGGGGCCGGTTCGGCCTGTCCGTGTGTTGTCCAGCGGAATCATTGGCCAGTATTGCAGGAAAAACTGTTCTTCCCCAGTAGCCAAACGCTCCAATTCTTCCATCGTTTTATCCTGGAAGGCTTGGTTCATCTCGTCATACTTGGCCGCGTTCCAGCGCTCGTTGGTCTCCATCCTGATTTCGCGGATCGGGCCGCCAGTCTCGCCCTCGATCACGGTCATCATATGCGAGGCGTCGGGGCGGAACCAACCGTCGATTGTGTACTTGTCGTCGTAATCCCGGATGGCGACTGAGACTTGTTCTTTAATCGCATCGTCGTGGAATATGGTTAGCTGACCCTGCTGATGAATAGCATGCTGAGCATAGTCAAACCCCTGGTTCATCGCCCAGCTTTCCGGTATATCACCCATGTGCCATTTGCCGACATGGCTGGTTGCGTATCCGGCCTGTTTCAGCACCTCTGCAAGAGTCACTTCTTGCCCCGGAAGGCCTTCTCCGGCGATGTCGACTTGCGTATTGCCCATGCCCATCCGAACCGGCAAACGCCCAGTCATCTGTGCCACCCGAGTCGGCGTGCAGGACGGTTCGGTGTACATACGCACCATTCGCATGGCCTGATCAGAGAATTCGTTGATATTTGGCGTCTCATAGCCCCGCACTGCGTTCAGTTCCGGAATTCCCATATCGCCAAAGCCCAAGTCATCGATCAACACGCTGACGATGTTCGGAGGCTGTCCCCCGTTGCTGTCGCGAAATGCGGCCAGAGCCTCATCCACGGCAG
The DNA here is from genome assembly GCF_059609725.1 of Ruegeria sp. YTSC199. Taxonomy (NCBI): domain Bacteria; kingdom Pseudomonadati; phylum Pseudomonadota; class Alphaproteobacteria; order Rhodobacterales; family Roseobacteraceae; genus Ruegeria; species Ruegeria sp. YTSC199. Next base: position 15,145 of record NZ_JBXWMF010000026.1, on the reverse strand, counting down.
CGTCATCCTGCGCCCATTGCTCGCTATGTTGGGCCTGAAGGATGTAAAACTCCGCATCGTGCTGAATAGGATTTTCCTGTGCCAGGGCCGGCGCAGCCGCGAGACTCGTCGAAAGCGCAATGAGCCAACTCAAATTCATTTCATGTTCCCTCCCCTTGTCAGACGCGCCCTGCTGTCACCGCAGCAGGGCGTTCTCACATTGAAACATTATGATGTTTGCGCAGAGAATTCTACGGGCCTGAATCTTTGCCGGTTTCCAAGCATGTTGCGGGTCAGCGCAAGGCCCACAACCGCGCAGTTTATGCAAGCGGTTGTGGGCAGGGTGAGAGCGGTCGCCTAGGCGGTGACCTTTTCCATCGGCAGTTTGCGTGGGTACGGATCTCCGCGCTCATACGATCCGGCCGCCGTGAACAGAACGTCGGTCGACGAGTTCAGCCCGGTTTCCGCGGAATCCTGCAGGACGCCGATGATGAAGCCGATGCTGACCACCTGCATGGCGGTTGCATTGTCGATGCCGAAAAGGCTGGCCGCCATCGGGATCAGCAACAGCGACCCGCCGGCCACGCCTGAGGCTCCGGTGGCGGCAATCGATGCGATGACGCTCAGGAACAGGGCTGACAGGAAATCGACCTGAATGCCCATGGTGTGCACGGTCGCCAGTGTCATCACCGTGATGGTTATCGCGGCACCGGCCATGTTGATCGTGGCGCCGATGGGAATGGTGACCGAATAGGTTTCCTCGTTCAGGTTCATGCGGCGGCACAGTTCCATGTTGACCGGTATGTTGGCGGCCGAGCTACGCATGAAGAACGCGGTGATGCCGGATTCCCTGAGGCAGGTGAAGACCAGCGGATAGGGGTTCTTGCGGATGCGCAGGAACACGATCAGCGGGTTCACGACCAGCGCCATGAAGGCCATACAACCAATCAGAACCAACAGAAGGTGACCATAGCTTGCAAGCGTTTCAAAGCCGGTCTCGGCAATGGTTGAAGCTACGATGCCGAAGATACCGATGGGTGCGACCCGGATGATGGCGGCCACAATCTTGGTGATCGCGCTGTCCAGATCGGACATTAATGTTTTGGTCGAGTCACTTGCGTGGCGGAAAACCAGCCCAAGGCCGACGGCCCAGGCGAGAATGCCGATGTAGTTGGCCTGAGCCAGTGCATTCACCGGATTATCCACGATCTTCAGAAGGATGTTCTTCACCACCTCGGCCAGGCCGTCCGGGGCTTCCATTAACTCAGGTGTTCCGGTCAGATGCAGGGTGACCGGGAACATGTAACTGGCCACCACTGCAACCAGTGCAGCGGCGAAAGTGCCAAGGATATACAGCAGAACCACAGGACCCATGCGGGCCTGACTGTCTTTTTTGTGGTTGGTGATTGCGGCGCAGACTAGGATCAGAACCAGCACAGGCGCGACGGCTTTCAGCGCGTCGACAAAGAAGTCGCCGAGCAGACCAACAGCCGAACCAGCGGCAGGCCAGAGGGTTGCGAGAAGGGCACCGGCTACAAGGCCGATGATGATTTGAGTAACCAGGCTACCGCGTAGAATAAAACTCATCGGGACCATCCTGTTTGACTGGGGGCCTGCCGGGGAATGGGTACTCCCGATCAGGCGCGGTTAAGTTACAAGATTGGGCGCTATATGGGCGCTTTGGATCCAATTTAAACATCTGGACTTAACAAATAAGTCCAGATGGGGTTTTTAGCCTAGCGCTCTGCTGTCTCGCATGGTCTGATTTTGGGGGTATCCGTGGACACCCGTTTCAGGCTCCACGTGCAGGTTTGAACGGTCAGGCCGGGAAGGTTTGGCACCTGATCCGAGGCCCAAACGCTGGTGACCGAAAAACTGAAAGGTGTACCCGTGGCAGCGGGGAACAGCCGGGCGAGTTCTTTCGAGGGAAACGTACCGCCGCAAGACTCGAAAAATCCGCTGACCAAACTGTCATCAGGCGCCAGAGCAACCGAACCGGTATAGAGTGAGTACTCCGCCCCAAGCTCTTGTTTGTCAGTATAAAGCAGGTCGATCGAGATACGATCCCCGTCTTGAACAATTCCGGCGCGCATCGGGTCGGACCAGCTTGACGGCACTCCGCCCGTGGTGCTGTCGCAGGCGTAGAAGCCTTCATACTGGCCGGTCAGTGAAAAGCTTTCTGCATGTGCTGGTGCAAAACTTCCGGCCACAAGAAGGGTGATGGCCGTTTTTCCAAGAATGTGTTTCGAGGTCATTATGGGCTTCCTCTCCAATGCGGACAGGGATTGCGCTGTCACAAAATATCCGAGTGCTTCTCAATCACCTGACCAAAATGATGCCGCCAGAGGTCCACGCCCAGCGTGCCGCTGCGATCCAGCGAAGACCCGACGACCGTATCCGCAATTATGGTCGGTTGCAGGCCTGCGTCAAACAGGGTGAATCCTGCGGCCAAAACACAGGTATCGGCCTGAATACCGCAGACCAAAACTCTGTCGATCTTCCAGCTGTGAAACTGGTCGATCACCTCGGGCGGCGGGCCGTAGCCGTATTTCAGAATGGTACGATCCGCCCGAACTAGGCTGTCATCGACCGAGCGGGGTTTCCATCCAAGCTGTCTGAAAAAGGGCACTTTCGCCTCGTCATTGCGTTCGACCGTGGCGATGGACGGTAAATGCGACGCCAACAACTGGCTACGCTCGACAAGCCAATCCGGCGGGTCAAAGCTGGGTTGGACATCGACGACCAGTACTGCCTGTTTCAATGCGTGCCTCCGACGTTACTTACACCGCCTGATGGACCTCGATGATATTGCCTTCGGGGTCGTGGAAGAAGAGCTGATGCCATTCTTTCGCGAAGGCGGTGCCATAATCCGAATAGGGAATTTCGTTGTCGTCCAGCAGTTTCTTGAACGCCTCGATATCGTCGGTGCGAAAGGCGATATGGCCGCGTTCGACCGGGTTGATCGTTTCGCCATGTTTGAAGGCGACGTCGAGGTTTCTTTCGGCCAGGTGCATTTGCATCCCGCCATCGGTCGCAAACCGGATCTTGCCGCTGTAACCCTTGTCTTCGGTCTCATCGGGGCGGGGGAAATTCTCGATCGGGATATCAGCCAGCCCGAGAATCTGCGTGTAGAACCGGTGCAACCGGTCGACATCCTCAGAGACAAAGTTGATGTGGTGGAATTCGAGTTTCATGCGGGCCGGGCCTTTTGGTTGGTGCGCGGTGCCAGAAAATCCCAAGAACCGGGGGCTGGCAAGCCCTGCGTCAAAGGGATTGATATGGTTGAGAAATGCGCAGGTGAAAGGGCCAAGAAAACCGTTGCGCTAGTGCGGGGATGCGGGGATAGTTAAAGAATTACAAGCTCCCGAGGGTCTCATGAAACCTTCTGCTCTGTTTGTTTGCGCATTGATCCCCCTGTTTCTGTCGCACCCGGCAGCGGCCCAGTCGGACGCGCCGCCCAGTGTGATGGTCGCGCCGGTGACGATGGAAAACCTGCAGAAACAGGATCGGTTCGTTGGTCGGGTCGTAGCGGATCAAAGCGTGGATCTGCAGGCCCGGGTTGAGGGGTTTCTGGAAGAGATCAACTTTACCGAGGGTGGGACGGTTGCCCAAGGTGACGTGCTGTTCCGGATCGAAAAGAAGAAATACGCCGCAAGCGTGGATAGCGCTCAAGCGGCGTTAAAAAGCGCGCAGGCCAGCGCACAGACGGAAAAGGCGGCGCTGGACAGGCAGCAGGAGTTGTTCGACAAGGGCGATATTCCGCAGGCGGTTCTGGATACGGCACTGGCAACATATGCCACAGGTCAGGCCGCAGTGGATGAGGCGCAGGCTGATCTGAAAATCGCGCAGATTGATCTGGACTATACAGAAATCCTTAGCCCCATTGATGGCCGCATTGGTTTGTCTGCAATGGATGCCGGTAATCTGGTCAGTTCGGACACCGGCGTTTTGGCAACCGTCACCAGCGTTGACCCGATATTGGTCAGCTTTTATATCAGCGAGCCGGTTCTGCTGCGCGAACGGCGTAAAGGGCGGATTAGGCCGGGTGACATCAAGCTGACTTCTGACATCAAACTGGCCGATGGAGAGACCTATCCCACCCCCGGCAAGGTGATCTTTGTCGGTGACAGCGTCAGTCAGGACACCGACACGATCGAACTGCGCGCCAGCTTCGCCAACCCTGACGGGCTGTTGATCCCCGGCCAGTTCGTGACCGTCAGCCTGACGGGGTCCGAAGACCCTAAGGTGCTGACCGTACCGCGCAACGCGGTGCAGTTCGACAAACAGGGGTATTTTGTCTTCACAGTCGACGGCGACAACAAGGTCCATCGGCAGAATATCGAGATCGGCACCCAGGCCGCGACGCGAACGCAAGTCACATCCGGGCTGTCCGAGGGCGACCGCGTGGTGGTGCAGGGGCTTCAGAAAATACATGACGGGCTGGTCGTGAAAGCGATCGACAGTCAGGGGTAGGGCCGGTTTGATCGCGCACTACTTCATCAACAGACCGCATTTCGCGGCCGTCATCGCAATCCTGATGGTTCTGTTCGGTGCGGTCTGCGTGCGCCTGATCCCGATCACCGAATACCCCCACATCACTCCGCCTCAGATCTACGTTGATACTTCGTATCCGGGGGCGGACGCGCAGGTCATTCTGGAATCCGTCGCCACCCCGATCGAAGAGCGTGTGAACGGCATTCCGGGAATGCTATCCCTGTCCTCCAAAAGCTCGAATGACGGCACCTATATGCTGAACGTGTCCTTTGAGTTGGGCACCGATCCTGACGTAGCCGCCGTTGAGGTGCAGAACCGGATCGCGCTGGCCAGTTCCGAGTTACCCTCGGCCGTGTTGCAGCAGGGGGTCGAGGTGACCAAACGATCGGGCAACATGATCATGGTGATCAACCTGACCTCGCCCGACGGATCGCGGGATGAGTTGTTCCTCAGCAATTTTGCCGCCGATTTCCTGCATGACCCGTTACAAAGATTGCCGGGGGTCGGAACGGTCTCGCAATTTGGTCAGTTGGAATACAGTATGCGGGTCTGGATCAACCCGGTTCGCATGGCGGCGCTGAACATCACCGCGGCTGAGGTGGCGGACGCGATCAAGGATCAGAACGTTATCGCCGCTGCGGGGCAGGTCGGGGCACCCCCGTTCGCGGAAGGCCGCACCGATTTCCAGTTTAAGCTTCGGGCTGAAGGGCTATTGCGGGATGCCGCCGAATTCGGACGGATCATTGTCGCCTCGGACCCCAACGGGTCGGTCACTCGGTTGGAAGATATTGCCCGAATTGAACTTGGCGCGGCTACCTATTCCGGCTCGACCAAGCTGAACGGCAAGGACTCGGCCACTGTAGCGGTCTATCAGGAAAGCACCGCAAACGCGCTTGAGATTTCTGACAATCTGCGCGTGCTGATGAAGGAGCTGTCGGCAAAGTTCCCTGAAGGTGTCTCATATGAGATCACATATGATGTCACTGACGCGGTGCGTGTTTCGATCCGCGATATCATGACCACACTGGCCCTGACAGCGGGGCTGGTGATTACGGTGACCTTCCTTTTTCTGGCAAGCCTGCGTGCCACCATCGTACCGGCTATCGCTATTCCAGTATCGCTGCTGGGTGCGGTGGCGCTGATCTATGCCATCGGGTTCAGCGCCAACATGATCACCCTGTTTGCTTTGGTGCTGGCCATTACGTTGGTGGTGGATGATGCGATCATCATTATCGAGAACGCCGAACGTATATTGCGGGACGAAGGGTTGGACCCGCGCAAGGCGACGCTAAAGGCAATGTCGCAGGTCAACCGCCCAATCATCGCCACGACCTTTGTTCTGGCCGCCGTATTTGTGCCGGTGTGCTTCTTTCCCGGTGTCACCGGAACGATCTATTTCCAATTCGCGCTGACGATCATCTTTGCCTTTGTTCTGTCTGCCGTGAACGCTTTGACCCTTGCCCCGGTGCTCTGCGCCTTGATGCTGAGAACGGAAAGCAAACCCATAGGTGCGCTGGCCGTTGTTCCGGCGGTGATTGTCTGGCTGCGGCGCCAGTACCTGCGGCTTGTGTCGATGCTGCTGCGGTACATGGTGGTGTCACTGCTGGTCTTTGCCGGGGCTGTCGGGCTGACAGTGTACCTGTTCAAAACAGTCCCGACCGGCCTGATCCCGCAGGAGGATAACGGTGTTCTGATGGCGTCGATGAAACTACCGGACGGGGCCTCGCTGCAACGCACACAGGCATTTATGGATAAGGCTGGCGCGTTGATCGAACAGACACAGGGGGTGCAGGCCGTCACTATCGTATCCGGCCACTCGATGCTGGCCGGAGGACGTCCGAATGCGGGTATGGCCATTGTCACCCTGACCCCATGGGATCAACGCACCAGTCCCGATCTGCAATGGCACGCGATTATGCACCAACTTGAGCGCAAGCTGGCAGCTCTTCCCGAGGGGGTCTCATACGTCTTTCCGTTCCCGACCATTCACGGGCTGGGCTCGACAGGAGGGATTTCGGTGGAGCTGCTAGACCTTGGAAAAGGGGACAGCGCGCAGTTGGATGCGGTGATGAACGGCTTTGTCACCGCACTGAACGCGGCGCCCGAGTTTTCCCGTGCACATGGAAGTTTCTCGGCCCAGAGCCCGCAATACAAATTGTCCATCGACCGAGACAGGGCCGAGACTCTGGGCGTTAGCGTGGCCGATATCTTCACCGCACTGCAGGCCAATCTCAGCTCGTATTTCGTGGATAACTTCATTCTGAGTGAGCGTGTCTATTGGGTGGTGATCTCCGCTGATGCTGAATTCCGCCAGACGCTGGACGATGTGGACAACATCTATGTCAAAAACAGCGCCGGGGAATCTCTGCCCGTGCGCAACTTCGTCAGCAATGAACCGGTCCTCGCGCCGGATACTGTGCCACGCTACAACCTGTTCACGGCGGCTTCGGTCAGCGCGCAACTGGAGGATGGGGTCAGTTCCGGCGATGGCATCATCGCGATGCAGACGATTGCCGAAAAGACCTTGCCCGACGGATTCCGGATCGACTGGTCGGGCGTCACCCAGCAAGAGGTGAAGGCAAAAGGTCTTGTGCCCTACATCATGCTGTCAGCGCTGGTGCTGGCCTATCTGTTCCTTGTGGTTCTGTACGAAAGCTGGGTGCTGCCGCTGTCGATCATCACCTCGGTGGTCTTCGCGCTGTTGGGGGCACTGATCCCGCTGGCGCTGTTGCCTTTCCTGACCAGTAATATCTTTGCTCAGGTCGGGATGGTACTGCTGATTGGCTTGGCGGCAAAAAAGGCGATCATGGTGGTCGAGTTTGCCAACCAGCAACGCGAAAGCGGTGCCAGCATCCGCGACGCAGCTCTGAAGGCAGCGGAAATCCGGTTCCGACCGGTCACCATGACGGGTCTGTGTTTCATCGTCGGCGTTCTGCCCCTTGTCCTGTCCAGCGGGGCAGGAGCGGCGGCGCGTGTTTCGGTAGGTTATCCGGTTCTGTTCGGCATGATCCTCGACAGTACGCTGGGGCTATTGATGATCCCGGTGCTCTACGCGGCGTTCCAGAGCTTGCGGGAATGGTTAATCAGCTTGGGACGTGTCCACCGCAAGGCCTGAAAATTGTTGCAGTATTGTAGGGTTTCCCGGATGCTGAACGGCACCGGAACCGAGGCGGACCCAAGCAACATGTCGCTGCAAGATCCCTTTACGGACCTGAAAATCGAACGGCAGAACAGCGGGTTCTACAAGGGCTACAACCTGCCGATTGCACTGGTCAGCAAGCTCGCCGTTTCGCTGTTGGTACTTTGGGCGCTGGTCTGGCCACTGAGCGCCAACAATACGCTGCGGTCGTGGAAATCGGGCCTGTTGAGCGAGTTCAACATCTTCTACGATCTCTCAGTCGCGCTGTTTGCCTTCTTTCTGATCGTCATAGCGATCATCCCGGCAACCGGACGGATGCGGTTGGGTGCTGAGCGGGAACGGCCGGAGTTTTCCAACTTCTCATGGTTTTCGATGATGTTCGGGGCGGGACTGGGTGTCGGTCTGATGGTCTATGCTACCGCCGAACCGCTGGGTCTGTGGGAGACCAATCCTCTGACCGTCGCGGGCGAGGTCGAGGCCAAAAGCCAAGAGGCGATCAAGGGGGCCTATCGATACACCTTCCTGCATACCGGGTTTCACGCCTGGGCTATCTATGTGGTGACTGGGCTGAGCCTTGCCTATTACGCCTATACCCGAGATATGCCGCTGACGATCCGGACCGCACTGACACCGCTGCTGGGGGAATATTCCAACGGTGTCGCGGGGCATGTGATCGACATTCTGGGTGTCGTAGCAACAATCCTCGGGGTGGCAGTGACCATCGGATACGGGGTGTCGCAATTGGTGGACGGAGCGTTTCTGATCACCAGCGCGGAATGGCTGATGGACGGGGTGATGAAGCCCTCGACCGCTGGTCTGATCGTGGCGCTGACGACCGTGATGCTGATGTCGACCCTGTCGGCGGTCTCGGGCGTCGGGCGCGGGGTGAAGTACCTGTCGAACCTCAATCTGGTCCTGTCGCTGATCCTGCTGGCGGTATTTGTCATCTTTGGCTCATTTGCCTTTGCCATGACGACCTATGGGCAGGCGCTGATGGACTACATCATCAACTTCATCCCGCTCAGTCTGCAGGCTTATGGCCCGATGTCCGAGACCGAGTTCGCCTCGGCCCTGCCTCCAGACGCCGCCCCCTTTGTGGGTGAGCTGTTTCTTAGCGCGACCGATGCTTGGGGCACCCGCGACAGTTTTCTGGCTGGGCTGAGTGGTGAAGCAGCCGCTCTGCCAGATACCACGAAATATGCCGCTTATGATGCTGGAACGCCGGGACGTTTATTCGGATGGCAATCGGGCTGGACGACGTTCTACTGGGCGTGGTGGATCGCCTTTTCCCCGTTTGTCGGCCTGTTTCTGGCCCGCATCTCACGCGGGCGCACGGTGCGTGAGTTCATTTTGGGCGCGGTGATCGCGCCGTCGCTGGTCTGTTTCGCCTGGATGACCATTCTGGGTGGTTCGGCCATTGATCTGGAACTGAACGGAGACGCCAATGGTGCGATCCTGTCGGCTTCGACCACGGCCACTTTGTTTGTGACCCTTAGCCAGATGATCTCGGGTCATATGCTGGTGATCGTGAGCTGCATGTGCGTGGTGCTGACGATGACCTTTCTGGTCACCTCGGCGGATTCCGGAATATTGGTGATGAACACGATCATGTCCGGTGGAGCCGAGGAAACCGGCGTCATGCATCGCATCCTTTGGGGCTGCCTGCTGACGCTGGTGATCGGGACGCTGCTGATTGCTGGCGGTGGCGGGCTTGAGGCGCTGACTAATTCGATGATCATCGGCGCGCTGCCGTTCAGCGTTGTTCTGCTGCTGATGTGTGTCGCGTTGGGCAAGGCCATGATCAACGATCTGCGGCGCGCGCGTTACGAAGAAAATCCCTCCGAACGTTAAGCCGTCTGAGCTTATTTCAGTCTTTCCGCCGGCGCGCGCTTCATGAAGATCGCGTAACTTTAAACGGATTGCCCCGTGAGGGACGACAGGATTGGGGGTTTCGGGCATTCCCGGTGAAACTTAGGAAAGGGGCGGGTCATGGCTGACGTTCAAGGTTAAGCACTACTTTTTTGAGCCATTCGTCCGGGGCCCGTTACTGCAAAAACTGATTCTACTAGGTGTCCCATTGTAGCGGTCCGGGACATCTGCGCCCTCGAGCCGAGGTTGGCTACGGTGTTGTTTCCGCGCAAGAAGCCGAGATTCACCCGACCTCAGACCTGGCACCCTTTGCCGAGCGGCGCCTTTGGGACGCCCGCGACATTCCTGCGCTGCGCCTGATTACAGACGCGGTGCATGAATATGGTGCTTTGGCGGCTGTGCAACTGGTCCACAATTGTGATCACGCGACCAACCTGCTGCCCCGCGCACCGGTGCTTGCGCCGTCGGACGTGCGAAACAGGGACAGGCGCTGGACAAGGCTGATATCCGTGCGCTGCGGCGCTGGCATCGCAAGGCCGCCCTGCGCGCCAAAGAGGCCGGGTTCGATATCACCTATGTCTATGCTGGTCACGGGATGACGCTGACCCAGCATTTCATGCTACCCCGTCTGAACACGCGCAATGACGAATACGGCGGATCGCTGGATAATCGCGTGCGCCTGACTCGCGAGTTTCTGGAGGACATGCGCGAGCCTGTAAGAGACACTTGTGCTGTGGCCTTCCGGTTCGGAGTAGAGGAGATGCTGGGTTCCGACGGAATGCAGGTGGCTGAGGGCGGCCGGGCCGTGGTGATGCTGATGGCTGATCTGCCGGATATCTGGGACGTGAACGTCTCGGACCGGGGCAACGAATCCGCGACCAACAGATTCCAGACGCAGGACGGGTATCAGAACGACAATCTGTCTTACGTCAAACAGGTGACAGACAAGCCGGTTGTGGGGGTCGGGCGGCCAACCTCTCCGAACATGATGCTGTCGATGCAGCGCAAGGCGATTGTCGACCTGATCGGTGCGGCCCGCCCGTCGATCGCCGACCCGTTCATCCCGCGTAAAACCCAGGAAGGCTGCATCGAAGAAATCCGAGAATGCATCGGGTGCAACGTCTGTGCCGCTTCGGACGGGTCAGGCATTCCGATCCGCTGTACCCTGAACCCGACCTATGGCGAAGAATGGTGGTGCAGATGGCACCCTGAAAGCATCGCCCCGCGGCATAATGCGGCGCAGATGCTGGCGGTCGGCAACGGTCCCACCGGGCTGGAATGTGCCATGCAACCGGCGCGGCGTGAGAACGCGGTCACGCTGGCCGATTGGGCGATTGACTTTGCGGGCGGGTTCTGCGCGAAAGCCAATTTCCGGGGCTGACCGCATGGGGCCGTGTGACCGGTTACCAACTGAACGACCTGCGCCAGCGGGCCCAGGCGCGGATGTTCGCAGAAAGCACGCTGGATGCGGATCAGGTTATCGAACTGGGCAAAGAGCATGTGTTTCAGACCGCCGGAGCCGCTCGGCGCGTCGGCGGTAGGGGCGCAATACGTACCACGCACTGACGGTAATCGACCCATCGCCGTTTGTTTACACCCAGAATGACGTCATGGCCGGGGACGAGCCCGCGGGCCGGGTGGTGATCAATGAAGATGACCACGTCTATCTGGCCGGCGTGATCGCCGAGAAACTTGTGCAACTGGGATGCAAGGTTGTCTTGGTGACGCTTGAAAGCACAGTGTCGTGTTTTTCGGCTTATACATTGGAGCAACATCGCATTCAGGCGCGGTTGATCGAACTGGGTGTGGGTGTTCGCTGCAACCAAACGCTGAGTCATATAGCGTCTGACTGCGTGACCACGGCATGCCTATGTTCCGGGCGGGTTTTACAGATTGAAAGTGCGGCGACCGTGCTGGTGACCGAACGGCGGCGCAACACCACCCTTTATGATCAGTTGCAGGGCAGGGGGTGGAAGACCCTTGAACTGATCGGTGATGCCGCCGCGCGGCCGCAAGCCGGGGCCACCGCAACTGCGACGCTGGCCGGAACCTTGGTGCATGGGTGGCGGAAACACTAGCGTGCGTCGTCATCGCCGACCTGATCACACCCGGTTGCCCGTCAGTTTCGCGACCTGGCCTGTCATCACCGACCTGCGCAGCGGGTCCTTCACTGGCGGTAGCGGAGAGCAGGTTTTGATGAAGACCGCCGCCGTCCAGATGGGTAATTTCTACGGCCTGCCGACCTTGGTTGGGGCAGGAACCACCGATGCCAAGTTGCCCGATGCGCAATATGGCTCGGAAAAGGCGCTGACGTTCTCGTTGACGGCCCATGCCGGGGCCAATCGAGTATGTAAGTTCGGCGGTATGCTGGGTAGCCTGACGGGGTGCAGTTTCGAAAGCATGGTCATCGACAACGAATCCGGCGGTATGATCCTGCGGTCCCTACACCGCATAGAGGAGACCGACGAAATCATGGCTGCTGACGTGATCCACAAATGCGCCATCTACCCGGGGTATTTTCTGGGCAATCCGGATATGCTGAGTATCATGAACTCGCAATTCGTATACCCTTAATTCATGGACTGAGAACGCACTGATACATGGGAAAACGCGGGCAAGGTCGATCTGCTGCAGCGTGCGCAGAACAAGGTCCAGGCCATTCTGGGCGTGCCGTTCCCTACCTACTCCGTAACCGAAGACGTTCGGGTGCGCGAAAAGTTACCCATCGTTTTGAAAGCTGAAGACATGTGTGGCACCCGGAGTTAAGGCGCGGACGCGGCGGAGAACCCCGAACCTGTCCATCTCGGTCAGGCGCCAAACTTAACAGCTTATGCAGGTGGGAGTGCCAACAACCAACAGGATTTACATTGCACTTTGTTTGGCGTGTTTACTGCGAGATAGCCATTCACGCGCGCGGTGCGAAAGTCCCATTCGCGCCAGTTTGGGTCGGTTGGATCAGGATGTATACAGCTTTGCGCCGAGTCCGGGATGCGTGGGATCGAGCGCAGCGTCACCTGCTCTGAAATCGCTTTGGCCGCAGTATGTCCAAGGCTGCACAAATAGTGCCAGTCCGTCGGGGTTACGTTGTCCGACTCTGCCGCGCGAGACAGTGTATCAGTTGCGATCATGGCTGCGAAATTGATGAACGCGCAGACATAGAGCGTCCCTATGCCCAAAGCGGCGACCCGCAGCACCAGCCATGTCGAGGACAGGCCCCGATGTACCTGCCATGCCACCATTGCCAGACCGATCGTGACCAGACCCATCCAGATCACCGCATAGATGCGCAAATAGGTCAGGCCGTAGACTTCGATATACAGGTTCAGCCGAAATGCGGCGGACAAGGTCAGCAGCACGTTTTGAACCAGCCACAACAGCAGCAATGATTTCAAAACCGGATTTTGTTCCGAAAACGGACGCGCCGCCAGCGCAAAAGCCCCGGCAAGCAAGGCGGTGGCCAACAGTGGATAGGCTCCGCGATGGGCATAGGTGGCATAGCTCATCCCGTCGGGCAGAGATGCGCCGCCGAACAGGATTGAAAAATCCAGTACGCTCTGCAGTGCCAACATGAGGTTGAACAGAACCAGCGCCCGAAAGACCGAGTCTGCGTTCAGAATACGCGGAACACTCCAGTTTGGTACAGTCAGTGCAACGGCCCCGTCAGGCGTGGGGGCTGTCAGGACCGGCCAAATCAACAACGCCAGCCCGGCCCAGAACATCGCACGTCGGACCAACACGAACAGATCGAAATCAACCCGAAGCATTCGCACCAGCATATGTTCGAGCACGGGGTTTGCGGTGATCAGCAGGATGCTCAGGACCATTACACCGCCCAGCGGTAACGACCAGTTGCGCAGGAACGTGTGGGCAGATGTGCAGCTGGCAGGGCCGTGCGAGACGATCCGGATGCGCCATTCCCGGATGTGGGCCGCACAGGCCAAGGCACCGGCGGTCGGAAGCCTTTTGATCAGGCGGAAGACTGCGCTTGCCAGCCATGGCAGGCATTCGCGCGTCTCGATCTCGGGCGGTACGCGCAAAAGGGCGACGGCACCAAGCAGCCCGATGGTGAGGAAGGTCAGCGACAGAAGCTGGACATGTTCCATAATGGGCAGAGTGGCCAGAAGCATTAGCCCGGAAGAAGCCCACTGTCTGCCGCGGACCGGGCTGCCGAGGTTGACCGCCGCAAAGATACCCCATGCAAAAAGGGCCAGCGAAAGCGCGGGATTGTACCCCCAGAACAGAAAATCCCCCAGCAGTACAAGAAGGATCAGCGAGGTAAATCTGGGAAATCTACATATAAGATACAGAATGTTGCCCGGTGGTGTGGCGGGGGGTGTCTGGTCAACAGATGCGTCACCTTCACTGGCCAACCACCGGCCATCATGGACAAGGGACCTGGGCAACCCACGGATGATGAGTTCTTTGGGCATGGCGTTCTCCTGCTCGAGTTTCCCCAAGAGTGAACGCGCGGCCTGCAGATAATCCGCACCAGTTGTGCAGATTTCGTGCAGGCATGCAGAAAGTCGACCTTTGTCTTAGTTCTGGCGGCGGCGATCCGAGAAACCTCCGGAAAAACGGCGGTTTCGGACGTCTCCGGTGGTCATGTTGTAGTGCGCGCGAAACGCCCGTCCCAACGCGGCAGCGGAGGAGAATCCTGTTGCCGTGGCAATCTCGGGCTGCGGCATGTTGGTGTGTCGCAGTAGGCTGTCGGCTCGTTCCAACCTAAGCTCTCGATAAGTTGTCAGAAGCTTGACGCCTGTCTTGCCCAGAAACCGCCGCTGCAGCTGACGGGTAGAAGCGCCTACAGCCTGAGACAGATCGGAGATTTTCAGCGGATCTTCCACGTTGTTCAACATTGCCCCGATCACCTGCCGTACCATCGGGTCGGCCCCGGACCGTTGAATCAGGCGGGTGGCAAGCTGGCTGGAGTAACTGCGTTCCGGCTCGGTCAGGCCAATATAGCCGCGCAGGGTTTCGGCCAGATGCTCACCGTGATCCAGGGCCACGCAGTCCGACAACAGCCGGAGTGCGCTCAGCTTGGTTGCGGCGCTGTGCACGCGGTTGTCAGGTGACCTGTGTGTGTTCCCGTGGCAGTCAGAAAGTCCGATTTCCCGTGCCGCGGCGGCAAAGTTCGGGTGGATGGCAGCGGTTGCATCACCGGCCCGCCCAGTTTGTGCCAACAGCAGCACCGCTCCGCCGACCAGAATGGATCGCGAGGCCAGGCTCAATACCTGCGAAATCCGGCTTTTGTCTGCGGCTTCGCAAGGCCATGCTTTGTGAATGTCGCCCCAGAAGATCGCCGTGCGACCTGCCCAATAAAGTGGGTCGCCCGCAGAGCTGGTTGCGGCACATCGGAAACTTACGACATAGATGTGATCTTCGACCAGATCGTTCAAAGCCTTAAAGAACTCGGCAACCATTTCGGCCGACGCTTTTACATTGGGATCATTCAGGAAAACGTCGATGTACTGTGTTCTTTGAGCCCCTCGATTGGCCGGCCGTGTGTGGTCGTTTCCGAGGACATAGTGTTTCATCGTTCCTCCACCTGCCATGCGTGGGTTTACCCCCCCCGCCTTTCGGGGGGGGGACTGATTTTTTATTCTGCGGCGTCTTGGTATGCGTCCATTGGGGGGCATGTGCAGACGAGGTTTCGGTCTCCGTATG
>NZ_JBXWMF010000025.1:0-66127 GCF_059609725.1 Ruegeria sp. YTSC199 | reverse complement strand
ACCAAACGCATGCTCAATACCGTGAAGCTGCAGAACCTTAACAAAGGCCTCTTCCGTCGTCATTTTCATCTGTGTGTTCTCCGCGCAAAGCTAAGTGGAGCCGGGTCATCAGCCCAGCGTTTGATATGGTTTAGGCGCAAGGGACCGGGCGGCGTTAGGGCCAGAATTTGCGGCGGAATAAGTCCAGAGGCGCGTCAGCTACCACGAATGGCGTCGGCGATCAGCTTCACACCCGGTGCGATGCGGTCCCGTCGGATCGAAGAATAGCCGAGGCGGTAGAAATTCTGCGGGCGATCCGGTCCCGAGAAGAATGGACCGCCGGGCTCGATATGAACGCTCTGGTCCTGCAAGGTGTGCGCCAGCCGGGTTGTGTCGATAGTTTCGGGGGCCGACATCCACAGCGAGGACCCGCCGAGAATGCCGCGCCCGGCCACGGTCAGCCCGTGTTCTTCGACGGCGTTGTCCAGAGTTTCGCGCCGTCGTGCCAGAACCTTGGACATGCGCCTGATCTGCGCATCGTAATGGCCCAGCGACAGGAAATAGGCCGCCGTGCGCTGGATATGCCCAGGCGGGTGACGCAGCACCAACGACCTCAGCGCGCGCGCCTCGCGGATAAACGGCTCGGACCCGACCATGTAGCCAAGCCGCAATCCCGGGAACAATGATTTCGAAAAGCTGCCCACGTAGATCACTCGCCCATCCCGGTCCATCGACTTCAACGCCGGGGAGGGCGCGCCCAGAAAGGCCAATTCGAATTCATAGTCATCCTCGACCACCATCGCGTCCAGTTCTCGCGCGCGCTCCAGCAATCTGTGTCGACGGCTGACAGGCATGGTCGAGGTCGTCGGGCTTTGATGGCTGGGTGTTGAAAAGATGACGTCGGTTTCCTCGGGCAGCGCGTCCGGCGGCAGCCCGTCGCGATCAACCGGTAGTGGGGTCACGTCGCAATCCCAGTGCTCCAACAGGCTGCGCAGGGCGTAATAGCAGGGGTCTTCGATCACGGCTGTCCGGTTGTGAGTCAGCAAGATGCGCGAGGCCAGCCACAGCGCGTTCTGCGCACCCATGGTGATTAGAATCTCTTCGGGGCGGGCGGCGATACCGCGGCGGGGCAGAGTGTGGCGGGCGATGAACTCGACCAGCAGCGGATCATCCTGATCGACGTAATCTGCGGTCAGGGAATCGAAATCCTTGTGGCCCAGCGCCCGCACGGCGCAGAGGCGCCAGTTGGCGTGGTCGAACAGGGTCCGGTCTGCCTGCCCGTAGATGAACGGATAACGATAGTTGCGCCAGTCGGCCGGTTTCGACAGCACATCGCCCCCTGAGAACCGCCGGGCCAGCGCCCCATCCCAATCCACAGTTTCAGTGCCCCGCTGGACGGGAGTGTATTTCGGCGGTACCGGCGCGTTTTGCGAAACGTAATACCCCGACCGGCCTTTGGCTGTCAGGTAGTCATTGGCCAGCAACTCGGTATAGGCCAGCGTCACCGTGATCCGGCTGACGCCCAGATGGGCTGCCAGTTTGCGGGACGAGGGCAGCTTTTCCCCGACATGGAACCTGCCGGATAGGATGCCCTCGGCAATCATCTGCTGGATCTGCGCCTGCAGCGTGCCTTGCCCGTTCAGCTCTAGAAAGAAGGTTTCGACCGATATTGCCATAGGGTCTTATAGATTGGACTTATGGGGTGAGCAATCTGGACTTACTTAATTCTCGAGAATTCGTGATGCAGGTGGTTGACCCAGTGGTTGGATTTGACTAAATAACTAGAAATCTAGTTTAATGGAGTAAACGAGATGTGGGAAACCGCTGCAGCCGGGTTTTCAGCCATGGGGTCCGAGGCTCGGTTGAAAGTTCTGAGGACTTTGGTCCGGGCCGGGCAGGCCGGTCTGACGGTTGGCGAAATACAGGAGCGGACGGGGATCGCCCCATCGACCCTGGCGCATCATCTGAGGTTTCTGGCTGCCGGTGGTGTGGTCGAGCAAGAGAAAGTCGGGCGCAGCACGATCAACCGGGCCCGTTTTGACGAGTTGAGAAACCTGGCGCAGTTCATTCTTGCCGAGTGCTGCGCGGACGAAGTGGGAAAGGCCGCGAACGATGGCTGAGTTGACACAAAACCCGAAGTTTTCGGCCAAGGCCGCTCTGGATCTGATCAAAACGCCTTGGGCCTTGATCGTAGCAATCCTTGCCGCCGTGGCCGTTCTGGACCCGGGCAACTGGAGTGACGTCGTAACTTTTGCGGGTAAGGCGCTGGCGCATACTGGTCAGTACATCCTGTTCGCTGTCTTGTTGCTGTCCTATCTCAAGGCAACCGGGGCCGAAGTCATGGTTGCCCGCGCTTTCGAAGGGCGTGAGACGCGGATGATTTTCCTTGCCGCAGTGTTCGGCGGGTTGGCCCCGTTCTGTTCCTGCGAGGTTATTCCGTTCATCGCAGGGCTGTTGGCGCTTGGCGCGCCGCTGTCTGCTGTGATGGCCTTTTGGCTCAGCTCTCCGTTGATTGATCCACCGACCTTGCTGATTACTGCGGGCGCATTGGGGTGGCCGTTTGCCATTGGTAAAGCAGTTGCTGCTGTTGCGTTGGGTTTGTTCGGGGGCTTCGTCGTGCGTGGACTGACGCGTTCGGGGGCATTCGCCCAACCTCTGCGTGAATACAAACCAGCTGGGTGCTGCGGGTGTGGTCCGAAGCAGGATGACAAACCAGTCTGGCGGTTCTGGCACGAGCCCGAACGTCGTCAGCGGTTCCGGTCCGAGTTTGTTCATAATGGCCTGTTCCTACTGAAATGGCTGGCGCTGGCCTACGTACTCGAGGCACTGCTGGTCAGCTATGTTCCGGCCGATCTGATTGCACGCGTGGTCGGTGGTGAAGGTATCGTCCCAATCGTGATCGCTGCGCTGGTCGGGATGCCTGCCTATCTGAATTCATACGTAGCGCCGCCGCTGTTGGCGGGGCTGACGGAACAGGGGATGAGCGCGGGGGCGGCGATGTCGTTCATGATCGCGGGTGCGGTCAGTTCGATCCCGGCGATGGCGGCGGTCTGGTCGCTGGTCAATCCCCGGGTTTTTGCAACTTATCTAGGGTTGGGTGTCATAGGCGCTATCATCGCGGGGATCATCTTTCAGATGATCTGAAGTAAAACCCGCCCGGTGATCACACCGGGCGGGTTTGCTTATTGGTTAGCCTCGCAGAGGCTCGGCAGTTTGAATCGGTACCGTGCCTCTCCACTTTCGACGTAGACGCGTTTTTCCACACAGGCTGTGGTGCCGACAGTGCGGGCGACATGCTCTTTGGGTTCATTGATGGAACTGGCCGACCCATCCGGCAAACGGACTGAGGCGATGACGCCGTTTTTGAGGTCGCCGTTGATCGGCGTTGCCGACAGGACCGCAACGGTGATGAACGAGTCATGCTCGTGCGTGCCATCGTCATTGAGTACCAGCAATGCGGTCGCCACCATGATGGTGCCAACGATTGCGACCACCAGCAAACCCCAGGTTTTCAGGAAAGCATAGATCGATACGGCACGGTGCGGGCCGAAGAATTTGGACAGGGTGGACAGCATGGTTTTCTGCAAAAAAAGACCCCGGCCTGTTCTGCCGGGGCCATCTGAGCGTTAGGGGCGCAGATCGTCTTCGTCTTCATCCTCGGCCCCGCCCTTAGGCAGGTTGAAGAAGCTGTCGGCGTCGATGATCGGTTCTTCCTCGGCCTCTTCTGCCGGGTCGTCAGACAGCGAGAAGGTTTCCAGACCTTCAATGGCGGTCGGGATCTTGGGTGCGGCGTCCATTTCGAGCGACTGCTCGGTGGAAACCAGCTTGCGGCGCTCGTCGTCAGACATCACGCCACCTTCTGCGGCCTTCTTGGCAGCGGCCTTCTGAACGATCGCGTCCAGTTCCGACTGTTTGCAAAGGCCCAGCGCAACCGGGTCGATTGGCTGCATGTTGGAGATGTTCCAATGGGTGCGTTCGCGGATCGACTGAATGGTCGGTTTGGTGGTGCCCACCAGCTTGGCGATCTGACCGTCGCTGAGTTCGGGGTGGAACTTGACCAGCCATAGAATCGAATTCGGACGGTCTTGACGCTTGGACAGCGGCGTATAGCGCGGACCACGGCGCTTTTCTTCGCCTGACGCAGCCGGGTTGAACTTGAGCTTCAGCTTGTGAAGCGGGTTGTTCTGCGCGGTATCGATCTCGTCTTGCGTCAGCTGGTTGTTGGCGATGGGGTCAAAGCCTTTCACGCCTGCCGCGACGTCGCCGTCTGCGATGCCCTGCACCTCAAGTTCGTGCATGCCTACGAAATCCGCGATCTGCTTGAAGCTGATCGTGGTGTTGTCCACCAGCCATACGGCTGTTGCCTTGGCCATAAGCGGTTTTGCCATCAGCCCGTCTCCTATAAATACATCTATCCCGTCGCCGGAATTCGGCGGCCCCTTGGTCTTAGGGCAGGTTTCCGTTGTCGGGGAACTTGGGGCTTATATAGTCGCGCAAAGGCAAGAAGGGAAGAGGCGAATGCGCTGGGTAATTTTGTGGGTGTTCAGCGCTGTGGCGGCGCTGGCCGATGGCGAAAAGGCGGGAGAGTTCGACTATTATGTTCTGTCTCTGAGCTGGTCGCCCAACTGGTGCGCGCGGGAAGGTGATGCGCGTGGCTCGGACCAATGCGATACACGGCATGACCACGGTTGGATCCTGCACGGGTTGTGGCCGCAATACCATCAGGGTTGGCCGTCTTATTGCCGCACATCCGAGGCGCCACCTTCGCGGGCGATGACCCGCGAAATGACCGATATTCAGGGCAGTTCCGGCCTGGCATGGCATCAATGGAAAAAGCACGGGACCTGCTCGGGCCTCAGCGCGACCGACTACTATGCTCTGTCCCGTCAAGCTTATGACCGCGTCGAGCGGCCACACGTGTTCCGCAAGCTGGACGCCTCAGTCAAACTGCCCGCCTCGGTGGTGGAAGAAGCCTTTTTGAAAGCCAATCCCGGACTTGACCGCGACATGATCACCGTCACCTGCAAGCAGGGCTACATTGAAGAGGTGCGCCTGTGCCTGTCCCGCGACCTTGAACCGGTGCCTTGCGGTCGGGACGTGATCCGCGACTGCACGGCCAAGGACGCGCTGTTCGATCCGATTCGCTAGAGCTTTTTGTTCTGGCAATCCCGCGCATAGTCCAGCGCCTTGGCGGTGCCGTTGAGATCGATCGCCATCACCACTTCGCCTGCCGGGTTGTAGACGGTCATCGTCTTGTTCTGAGCGATGGCTTTAACGAAACTCCGATCGGTGAAGAACACCGTCGCACCGGGCACGTCGCGCTGATTGAAGCCGATGGCGGTGGCGTCAAAGCTCTTGCCGTCCAGATCGAACCGGATGGGATAGCTTTTGCCCTGTTCGATTTCGCCCCAAGCCTTGTTGTAAACGGCGAAATACCCGCGATTGTCCAGCGCGTCATAGCCGATGCGAACCACCGAGAGGTCCTGATAGATCGTCTGGATCAGACACCCATTGCCCAGCGCGGGGTCCATCATAATGTTCCAGCCTTCGACAAAGCCTTTGTCGATGAGTTCCTGCGACAGGGCAGAGGTTGCGGTGAAAGCGGCAAAGGTGAGGGTGAGAAGGCGGGTCATTGATTGCATCCTGATAGCTTTGATTGGGCAGAAAGCCCTAGAAATCCTGTTTGGGCAAGGAACGGACTAGTTTTTGACAGCTTTTTTGCACCACGCAACTCACAGTTTTTTCCTCAACAGCAAGGCTCATTGTTGTCTATTTGCCTTACTTGCAGCTATGCGGAAACGACCCTTCAGAGTTCTCGTTGAGTATACCAACAACAGTATCAGCATAGCAGATGAGTGTCTTGTCACCGGGACCCTCTCGAGAAAACAATATGAACTCTGTTGTTCCGCCGATCTTTTTTTCAAAAACCAGCCTAAATTGCGTGACATTTGGTGGGGAGTTACGGACTTTTTGCCAGATAGGCGTGAGAGGCCCTTCAACAAGTTGATCCACGTCTTTCCATTCGTCCAAGATAATAACGGCTACGTCCGCATGAGCAAACTGATCAGGCCTCGAGTTAGGATCAATACTCGGGCTTTTCCGTGAAACTATTTTGTAGAATGCATCTCGCTGGTCTTTTTGCCAATCAGAGACAACAATTAGTTTCAATTTGCCTCCGTCATCGGCACTTGCCGTCCCGGTTACGCACTGAATTGCAATAGACAGTGTAGCAATTGCCCCGAAAACTGCCTTCATAAGCGCTCCAATATCTGTGTCTGCAGCATAAACTAAACATACCAAAAAAGACTAAATTTCCTTCCGCGCCCTCAACGCCGCCGTAATCGTCCCGTCATCCAGATAATCCAGCTCTCCGCCAATCGGCACGCCCTGCGCCAGTGAGGTCAGGCGCACCTGCCCCTCCAGTTGATCGGCAATGTAATGGGCGGTGGTCTGGCCATCGACGGTTGCGTTCAGCGCCAAAATGACTTCGCTGATCTCCTCGGCCAAGACCCGATCCTTGAGGCGCGGAATGCGCAATTCGTCCGGGCCGACTCCGTCCAGCGCCGAGAGTGTGCCGCCCAAAACGTGATAACGGCCTTTGAACACTCCGGCGCGCTCCATGGCCCACAGGTCGGCCACGTCCTCGACCACGCACAGCTCTCCGGTCGCGCGCGCCTCGTTGTCGCAGATATCGCAGATATCAGTGGTGCCGACATTGCCACAGTTCAGGCACTCGCGGGCAGTGATGGCCACTTGCTGCATCGCGTCCGAGAGCGGCGTCAGCAACAGGGCGCGTTTGCGGATCAGGTGAAGTACGGCGCGGCGGGCCGATCGGGGACCGAGGCCCGGCAGCTTGGCCATCAGGTCAATCAGGTTGTCGATTTCGCTGTTCGAACTCACCGCGGGTGCTCCTGCAAAAGGGCCGGGCAGGGGCGCCCGGCCGGTTTTCCGTCAGGAGTGTCTATCAGAACGGCAGCTTGATGTCTGCCGGTAGGCCCATGCTTTCTGTAAGCTTTGCCATCTCGGCCTGAGAGCATTCCGTTGCTTTGGTCTGCGCATCCTTGATGGCGGCCAGGATCAGGTCCTCGACCACTTCCTTGTCGTCGCCGTTGAAGATCGACGGGTCGATGTCCAGACCTTTGAGTTCACCTTTGGCAGTGGCGGTTGCCTTGACCAGGCCAGCACCGGACTCACCGACGACCATAAGGTTGTTCAGCTCTTCCTGCATTTCGGACATCTTGGCTTGCAGGTCCTGTGCGGATTTCATCATTTTGGCCATGTCGCCGAGACCGCCTAAACCTTTGAGCATCGTTCTTTCTCCTGTGTATCGGTTTGCCGCCTAAATACGGATGCCATCCGCGTGGCACAAGGGGCGAGGGTGCTCCCGCCCGTCGTCAAGGTCTTTGACAAGACCTTTCCTCCGGTTGGGCCCGGCAGAATTTCGGGGAGGGCTTGCTTTAGTCCTCCTCGAACGGATCCCATTCGTCTTCGACCTCTGGCAGAGCTTCGGTTTCGACCTTGGCGGCGCGTTCTTCGGGTGTCTCAATCCGTTTAATGCGCGCTTTCGGGAATTGCATCAGCACGGCCTGCACCAGAGGATGCTGTTCGGCCTCGGCCTTCAGCGCCAGATCGGCGGCATCCCGGACCTCGGCAATGGTTGCGGCATCCCCGTCGGCGACAATCGAAACGGCCCAGCGGTTTCCGGTCCACCGCTGCAGCGCTGTTCCCAACCTTTGGGCCAGGTCTGTGGGTGCGTTGTCCGTAGGCGTGAATTCGATCCGACCGGGCGAATAGGACACAAGGCGCACGCCGTTTTCAACCTCGACCAGCAGTTTCACATCCCGGTTCGTCCGGATCAGTTCGACGACATGGTCAAAGCTGGGATACCGTGCAAGCGCCGCTTGGGTGTCCTGGGCCAGCGCGGCAGTTGGCGCTCCGGCAGATCCGCGTGCCGTCGGGGTATACGCAGGAGCAGCAGGTTGAGCAGGGGCATGTGATGGCACTACGGTGCCGCCATCGGGGCCTCCGTTCGGCGGGGGCGGCGGTGCATCCTGCAACCGCTTGATCAGTTCTTCTGGGCTCGGCAGGTCGGCCACGTGGGTCAGGCGAATGACAGCCATCTCGGCAGCCATCATCGCGTTCGGAGCCGCCGAGACTTCTTCGAGCGCTTTCAGCAGCATTTGCCACATCCGGGTCAGTACCCGCATAGGCAGGGCCTCAGCCATCTGCTGACCACGGGCGCGTTCATCCGGTGATACGGTTGGGTCCTCGGCTGCGTCCGGGGTAATCTTGACCACTGATACCCAGTGGGTGATCTCGGCCAGATCGCGCAGCACCGCCAGCGGATCCGCGCCTTCGGCGTATTGCGCGCTCAGTTCGGTCAGGGCGCTCGCGGCATCTCCGCGCAGGATCATGTCCATCAGGTCCAGCACCCGCCCGCGGTCGGCCAGTCCCAACATCGCACGCACTTGATCGGCGCTGGTTTCCCCGGCCCCGTGTGAGATCGCCTGATCCAACAGCGAGGTTGCATCCCGTGCCGACCCTTCGGCCGCACGTGTGATCAAAGCCAACGCGTCATCCGCGATCTGGGCTTTCTCGGCCGTTGCAATCTTGCTGAGCAGGCCGATCATGTCTTCTGGCTCGATCCGGCGCAGGTCGAAGCGCTGGCAACGGGACAGCACCGTCACCGGCACTTTGCGGATCTCGGTTGTGGCGAAGATGAACTTCACATGTTCGGGTGGTTCTTCAAGCGTCTTGAGCAGCGCGTTGAACGCGCTGGTCGACAGCATGTGGACCTCGTCGATGATGTAAATCTTATAGCGCGCGCTGGCGGCGCGGTAACGAACGCTGTCGATGATCTCGCGGATGTCGTTGACGCCTGTGCGGCTGGCGGCGTCCATTTCCATCACGTCGACATGGCGGCCTTCCATGATGGCCACGCAGTGTTCACACTGGCCGCAGGGTTCCGTGGTCGGCTTGCCCTGGCCATCGGGGCCGATGCAGTTCATGCCCTTGGCGATGATCCGCGCCGTGGTGGTCTTACCCGTGCCGCGAATGCCGGTCATGATGAAGGCCTGTGCGATCCGGTCGGCCTCGAACGCGTTTTTCAGCGTTCGGACCATCGCATCCTGACCGACGAGATCGGCAAAGGTTTCGGGGCGGTATTTGCGGGCAAGAACCTGATAGGCGGGGCTTGGCGTGTCGTTCATGTCTGCTCTGTCGGATTCGGTTCAAGAATGCAGCGTAGAGACCCCCGCCGCCCGCGTCCACCGCCGCTGTAGGCGAAATTCGGTTTGCAGGACAGTTTGCGCATCGTAGAAACGATTGCAGGAGGGCCATCTTTTGAGACTCTTTGCGATTCACGCCGTGCAGGTGGGAAATGGCACGGTTGCCCTTTCACCAGTCCCGGGGCGCGGCGGCAACTACCTGCAGGATCTTCGTAGCATCCGAGACTGGCAGCCGGATCTGGTGGTTTCCATGACCACTGAGATTGAAATGCTACAGGAAGGCGCCGCCGGACTCGGCGACGATCTTCGCGCCGCCTCTATTGGGTGGGCGCATCTGCCGGTTACGGATTTCGGCGCGCCACCGCCAGAAGTTCAGGCCGCATGGGCCGAGGTCAGCGCGGCGGCGGCACAAGTCCTGTCCCGTGGAGGGCGGGTGTTGGTGCATTGCCGGGGCGGTTGCGGCCGGTCCGGCATGGTTGCCTTGCGCCTTATGGTCGAACAGGGCGAGCAGCCCGAGGCAGCGCTGAAACGTCTACGCGCCGTGCGGCCCTGCGCCGTTGAAACCGACGGCCAGTTGCAATGGGCGGCGCAGGCGGCCAGCGCCCGAAAGGGCAGCTAGCTTAGAGCGCCGCGTGCTGCTCCTGTTGCGCAACCGGACTTGCGGCCAGCATCAATACCTCGAGCATCGCGCAGGGCGGGTTGGCCATAACATCGGCGGGCAGAGAGCTGAACACATCTGCGAACATCATGTCGGCATACCTATCAAGTGAATCGGTGGAGACATCGGGTTCCGTGCCGCAAAAGACCCGAATCTGATCAGGCCGCGCGCGAAATCGGGCGGTGCAACCTTCAAGGCAATGGGCCAGTTCACTGCTGCCTTCGACCTGAAAATCGGGGGTTGTTGCAGGTGCGGCGGTCTCTATCGCCTGAGTAATGACACGCGCGACCCGTGCCAATGCTGGGCAGGTCTTGCCGGTTCGCTGGCATACGGTGGCCGAGTATTCGTGGGTCTTGGTCTTCCAGATCATTGTGCGCCCTCCGCGCGTAGGACGGGGCGTAGATCAGGTGTGACAGCATGCTGACGACCTGCCCGGACACCCCGCCCGAGTTTCGGTTTTGGTTCGATGGCAGGTCTCCTGACTTGCGGGTCATCGCGTTGCCGACCTTCCCAGCCTTTCGGCCAGTGGTGTTTCGGCATTGCTCACCGCTTACAGTTGCGGGGGCAGTCGCGGCCTTGGTTCGTTCCGGTATAACCGGGGCAGAACCGCACCGTGTTCCCTTTTCATCCCGCCCCGGATTGGGGTCGAGAACCATCACGGCATCGCTAGCGGGTGCGGGCGGTCCGAGTCAAGCGGGCAATTTGCACGGCCAGGTCGACGCGTGGTCATGTACGACCACTGTTGACTTGTGACGGAAAACGCTGCGGATTGAAGAAAGTGAACCAATCGGTTCAAAATCCGGAGGCCGCACCATGCTGGACACTGCACAAACCGTTTCGATCGAGGACTTTCAGTTTCAGTCCGGCGCGGGCACCTTGTCGGCACGCCTTTATCTGCCAGCGTCCGCGCCCCAGGTGGCCGTAGTCATTCACGGTGCTACCGGTGTACCGAGAGATTATTACCAGCATTTTGCACGCTGGCTGGCTGCCGAGCGGGGGATGGCCTGTCTGACTTACGACTACAGCGATTTCGGCCATTCTCTGAACGGGTCGTTGAAAGAATCACGGGTCAAGATGGCCGATTGGGCCTTGGTCGACATGCCTGCGGCCCGCGCTGAAATGCGGCGCAGGTTCCCCGATGCGCAGCAGTGGAGCATCGGACATTCGGTCGGCGGGATGCTGGGGCCGATTCAGCCCGACGTCGATCAGATCGACCGCATGATCTGCGTCTGTTCCGGCCCTGTAACGGTATCGGATCACCCCTGGCCGTATCGGGCGCTGGCTTTGCTGTTCTGGTATGGTCACGCACCCTTGGCGGTGAAAGCCCTGGGGTATCTTCCTGGCAAGGCGCTGGGGGTCGGGGCGGACCTGCCGGCATCGGTATATTGGCAATGGCGGCGGTGGTGCACCGCGCCACGCAACTACCTGCCCGAAATCGGGATATCCTTGCCTGATGCGCGCTGGGCGCAGTCAGGGACGCCCGTGGACCTGTTTACCTTCGAGGATGATGATGTGGTACCGCCCAATGCGGTGTGGCGATTGGCTGATCTGTACGGTCCAGATGCGCGCCGTCACCTGTTGTCACCCGGTGAATTTGGCTTGTTGGAAGTTGGGCACATCGGCGCTTTTGCGCGCCGCAACGCAGCCCTTTGGCCACGGCTGATCGCATGACTTCGCCGGTTCTGGCGCTTTACGTTCGCTACGGGCAAGAAGTGAGAGGTTGGACATCGACCCAAGCGGGGCTCGTTGTGGCTGCTTCCTTCCGGACCTGACCAGGTTGGCGAGGCGCTCGCCCGCGCCAACCTCTCAACGCACGATATAGGCAACAGGCGCGGAAATGACAACCCGTCAGAGCGTTAAACGGATCAGCAAAAAGCCGTCATCGTCTTCTCCGATCAGCTGCGGAGTGTATTCTTCAAGCTCGGCAATATGATCGCGGGCCTTCGGACCGGTTCTGAGCAGGGTTGTCGCGCCGGGAAATGGAGCAAACCGAAAGGCGCGCGGCGCTTTTTCCAGCGGGTCCCGTGGCAGGGCACCCGACATGTAGTCTCGCAGTATGTGCTGAACGGGTTGTGCAGGCAGCGGGATCGGCTCGGCCTGGTCGACAAAGGGGAAATGGCCGCCCCCGTTGGCTCGGTAGTTGTTCAGCGCAACGACAAAGCGCTGGTCGGGTGCCACGGGACGGCCCTCGAATCGGATGTCGTGAACACGGCGATGTGCGGGATCGCTCAGATGACCTGCGGCGTCAAAGCGTGGAGGTTGCGAGAGGTCGATCTGATAGCTCAACCCTTGCAGAACGTCGAAATTATGCCCGGCCCGGCTGGGATCGACCAGATCGGTTTCGAACCCCGGTTTGATCTGGTTGAACACGCCTGCCGACATTTCCAGCCAATCACCGATCTGCGCGCCATTAACGACAACGGCCTGCAATTCATTGGGAAAAACATACAGGTCGTTGATATGGCGCAGGAATACCTGTCCCAGTGGCACATCCGTATAAAATCGCGGCCCGGCACGTCCTCCGAATTTTGAGGGCGCCATCGCGGACAGAACGGGCAGCTCCGCAACGGGCGATCCCTGCAGATACGGGTGAAGGGCCGCCGCCTGCGCCGCTGCGGCCAAAGCAAGCCCCTTATCCGCAACGCAAAAGCTGAAATAGCTGTGCAGATGCTGATCGGTGCGGCCCACCGGTTGCGCCGTATGACGGCGCGTTTCCAAATGACCTTTGGTGAAAAGCCGCAGTATTTCAGGGTCTTCCGCAACCGGCTGGGCCACTCCGCCAGACCGGGTCGGGGAAACCGCGCGCAATTCAGTGCTGTGGTCTTTAATCGTCCACGTACCGTCGTCCGCCTTGCGCAGGTTCAGGTCAATCACCCCCAGATTCGATCCAGCCGACCCCGGCATGACCACGGGTTTCCCGTGAACCCACCCCCGGGCTGCATCGACATGGTTCAACCCCTCATGCGCCGGGCCAGGCAGTGTCAGGTGGGAATGTCCGGCAATCAGGGCATCGATGCCGTCGATGGCGGACATCGGGATGATTGCGTTTTCCAAATTGGGTTCCGCGAAAGGCGATCCCAACCCCGTATGCGCCAGCGCAAGGATCAGATCACAGCCCTCTGCCTGCAGGTCCCGCACCTTGTTGCGGGCGCAGGTCAGGATATCGTCAATGGTAACCCGGTCCTGCAACCGGTGCGACTCCCATTTGGCGGTCTGTGGCGGAAGCACCGAAAACACTCCGATTTTCAGCGTAGCCTGCTGGTCATGGCACGGGACCGTGCGCGTCAGGATTGCATGGCTGTGCCAGAGAGGATCGGCGTTCCTTCTTTGCACATTGCTGCACACCACCGCGCAGGGAGCGTCGGCCAGAACTCGATCCAGAACCTGCAGTCCAAAGCCGAAATCATGGTTGCCCAGCCCGATGGCGTCATAGTCCAGATCACCAAAGGCCTGCATCAGAATATGTGGTGCATTGGCCGGTTCCGCAGCCCATTCACCGATTGGTGTGCCTTGCAGCGAATCTCCGTTGTCGAACAGCAGAACCATCGCGCCTGCCGCCATCGCTTCGTTCCGCGCTGCCCTGATCAGACTGGCGGTGCGCGTAAACCCAATTGTGGGTTCCGGGGTGTCGGAGTAGTAGTCGAAGCCGCTCAGATTCATATGCAGATCGGAGGTCGCCAATATCCGTATCTTCAAGACAGGGCGCGGCAGATGAATAGGGTGTGACAAATTTCTACTTTTGGCAGTTATATGTTAAGCATTTTCCCCAAAAAGTATATTAGGCGCAACATTTAAGGTGTGACTGCGATCATTTGACGATCTCAGGTTTCCGGCTGTTTGGAATTGCCATTGCAACGCTGCTGCAGCCGTGGCAGCCCTGTGCCGACGACCCAAAGGAACACTCATGAAACATGCGGAACTTGTGACGTTTGGCGGCTCGGGCCTGGATCGTGCAGCGCATATCCGGGGGGATTCGGATCAGCTTGCGCAGATGCGGGCACATCCACTGGCCTTATGCCTGCTGCTATGGCGCGGCAAGCCGCTGGTCCAGGGCGAAGCGCTGGATCAGCTGGGCCTGATACCCATGACTCATGATCTGGTGGCAAACGGGCCGGGCGGTAGCGTTGAGGAACCAATATTTCTGGGCCTCTCGAACGGAGATCCGGTTTTTGGACTCGATATCTCGAACTGGTCCCCCGAGGGGCTGGACATGTCGCAGTTGGGAGCATTTGTTGATCGGACAGAGCAGCAACATCCCGACCTGCCCCGAGGCCATGTCTTTGCCGAACTGCGCCGGATCATGACGCGCCTGTCCGCCCGGGACGCGGAACTGGCCGCAGCGGCCAAGGCGGTGATCGGATGGCACGAGACCCACCGGTTCTGTGCGCGCTGCAGTGCCGCCAGCGAAGTATCACAAGCCGGGTGGCAGCGCAGTTGTCCGTCCTGCGGCGGGCAACATTTCCCGCGCACCGACCCGGTAGTCATCATGTTGATCACGCACGGAGATTCGGTGCTGATTGGGCGATCTCCGGGCTGGCCTGAGGGTATGTATTCACTGCTGGCGGGTTTCGTTGAACCCGGAGAAACGCTCGAGGCTGCGGTTCGGCGCGAAGTGATGGAAGAGGCAGGCGTGCCCGTCGGTGCGGTCAGTTATCTGTCCAGCCAGCCCTGGCCGTTTCCGGCCTCATTGATGTTTGGCTGCGCGGGTGAGGCGCTGTCGCGCGAGATCACCATTGATCCGGTGGAAATCGAGGATGCGATGTGGGTCAGCAAGCCCGAGATGATGCAGGCCTTTGCAGGAGAGCATCCGAAGCTGCTGCCAGCCCGCAAGGGCGCCATTGCGCATTTCCTGTTGCAAAACTGGCTTGCGGATACTCTGGACTGACAGATACTAGGCTGGAAGCAAAGAGAACCACGAACCGTCATGCAGTTTACAGCGCGCGAAGACATCGAAGCCCCGATCAATGCTGTGTTCGAAATGGTCGCCGATTTTGAGCGGTTCGAGCGTATGGCCATGCGTCGCGGAATCGAAGTGCGGCGCCTGTCGGGCCATATGGGGGTGGTGCCGGGTACGCAGTGGGAAACCGAGTTCAAGCTGCGCGGCAAGCCCCGCCAAATCGCGATTGAGATGGCCGAATGCGACCCACCGTCCCTATTGCGGTTCGACGCGGTGAGCAAGGGCATGAACGGGGTGACGATCATCGAATTCCTGGCCCTGTCGCAGCGCCGCACCCGTCTGAGTGTCGACATGTCGCTTGCGGCCAGATCCCTGCCTGCGCGGCTGTTGCTGCAATCGTTGCGGTTGGGACAAGCGCGGTTCCGGCGGCAGTTTCAGTTACGGCTCAGCGAGTTCGCTCGTGAGATGGAAGAGCGCCATCTGCACGGTGCCTAATAGGGGGCGGCAATGGACAATCTGATTATCCGAGAGGTTGGACTGGAGGATGTCGCGGGCATCTCGGAGGTGTTGCAGGAAATTACGGCTGCCGGAAAACGCACCAGACCAAGCGATCCGGGTTATGTGGAGGCGCTCTATGTTACGCATCCGGATCAGCTAACGTGTATCGTTGCCATGCGTGAAACCCGGATTCTGGGGTTCCAGTCCCTGAAACGGGCGGTTGTAGACAATCCTTATGGGGCGCCGGTCGGCTGGGGCGTTATTGGAACCCATATTCGACCCTTGGCAGCGCGTTGCGGCGTAGGGCGGGCGATGTTTCAGGCGACAGTGTCGGTTGCGAAAGCGCAGGGCCTTCCCGCCATCGACGCAACGATTGATGCCAACAATGCCGAAGGTCTAGCTTACTACGCAGCCATGGGGTTTGTCGAATACAAGTCTCAAGAGGGAGCGGTAAGCAAAGCTTACACCTTTGCGTGAGTCAGCGGGCCCTACCCGCGAGGATGCGCTGCGGGGTAGACGCCCAGCACTTCCACATTGGTGGTGAAATGCTCAAGCTCTTCCATAGCCAGTTGCACGTTGCGGTCATCTGGGTGACCGACGATATCGGCATAGAATTGGGTCGCGGTGAATGATCCATCGACCATATAGCTTTCCAGCTTGGTCATGTTGATACCGTTGGTGGCAAAGCCGCCCATCGCTTTGTACAGGGCCGCCGGAATGTTGCGCACTTGAAAGACGAAACTGGTGATCATGCCATGTGGGCCGCGCCGGGACAAATTCGCCTGTCGGGACATGACCAGAAACCGGGTCGTGTTGTTGTCGTGGTCCTCGATGTGGCGGGCCAGAACGTTCAACCCATAGATTTCACCGGCCAGTTCACTGGCCAATGCAGCGGAGTGCAGATCGCCTTGTTCCGAGACCTCTCGCGCGGCGCGGGCGTTGTCGGGGCTGACCCGACCGCGGATGTTGTGTTCCTTCAGAAACCCGGCGCATTGCGGCAGCAGGACCAGATGGGAATGCGCCTCGGTGATGTCGGTTAGCGTTGCACCGGGCACCGCCAGAAGGTTGATGTGCACACGCACGAAAGCCTCATCTATGATATGCAGCCCACTGTGCGGCAACAGGCGGTGAATATCGGCCACCCGGCCATAGGTCGTGTTTTCGACCGGCAGCATCGCCAGATCCGCCTCGCCCGAGCGCACCGATTCGATCACATCTTCGAATGTGCGGCAGGGCAGGGCATCCATATCGGGGCGCGCATTGCGGCACGCCTCGTGGCTATAGGCACCTGGTTCTCCCTGAAATGCGATACGATTGCTCATTTGGACGATTCCGTGCAACAAGTTGGTGAATTGGGCGTTTAGTCGCGGTGTCTATACCTTGCCTCTTGCAAGGGGAAGCCTTAGACACCCCGCAGACAGCTGAAATGGACACGCGATCAATGTTCGACACGATGACAGTTACCAAGGCCGCCGCAGGCCTGTTTGGCACCTTCCTGGTGCTGCTTCTGGCAAAATGGGGCGCCGAGGCGCTGTACCATGCCGATGGGCACGGCGAGACGGCCTCTTATATCATCGAAACCGAAAGCGCGGGTGAAAGCGCCGACGGCGAAGAGGTGGTTTTCGAAGACATGCTGGCCGCCGCCGATCCGGACAAGGGCGCCAAAGTCTTCCGCAAATGCACCGCCTGCCACAAGCTTGAAGACGGTGTAAATGGCACCGGCCCCTACCTGTATGGCATTGTGGACCGTCCGGTGGCATCGGCCAATGGTTTCACAGGCTATTCGCCCTCGATGCAGGCCCATGGCGGCAACTGGACTCCCGAAGCCCTTGACGCGTTCCTGACCCGTCCCAGCGCCTATATCTCGGGTACATCCATGAGCTTTGCCGGCCTGAAAAAGCCGCAGGACCGCGCCGATCTGATTGCTTACCTGCAGACCATCGGCAACTGATCTTTTGATCGACCGTACCGAGTTTCAAAGCCGCTGCCCCGCGCAGCGGCTTTATTTTTGCCTAACGACATCTTCACAAAGCGTTCACGCATTCTAAACTTGAACCTGACAGTGCTGGTCAATTAGCTGGCGCGCGCAAGATATAAACTGACCGGATAATCAGGAGAGGCAGCCATGGCGAAAAAAAGTGTTTCGGGTTCTGGGTTCCAGATCGACCGCAGAACCACGTTGCAGATGCTGGGCGGCGGCCTCCTGACGTCGACGCTTGCGCCAGTGCCGGGGTTCGCAGCAGGTGCGGCGGAACCTGAGATCGTCCGCGCGCATGGGTATTCTTTCTTTGGCGACCTCAAATACCCGCCGGACTTCAAGCATTTCGAATACGTGAACCCGAACGCTCCGATCGGAGGTGAGATTTCGGTTGCTTCGCGGGGAACCTTCGATGGCATGAACCGCTTCAACTGGCAGGGCAAAGCGGGTCTCTACTCCGGATTGATCGCGGAAAGTATGTTTGGTGACAGCCCGTTTGGATCGGCCTCGCCTGCAGACTCAATTACGGAAACCTATGGTCTGCTGGCGGAAGCTGTCGAATACCCCAGCACCAAGGAATGGTGCATCTTCTACATGCGGCCCGAGGCTCGTTTTGCTGATGGCACACCGCTGACAGCGCATGATGCAGCGTTCACACATGATCTGTTCCTCGAGCAGGGCATCCGCAGCTATGCGCGGGCCGTCAAGCAGCGCATCGAAGGGTACGAGATCATTGATGATCACACGATCAAATACAATTTCGTTGACGGTATCTCGCGTAGGTCTCTTATCTCGCAGGTCGGCGGAACGCCCGTATTCTCGAAAGCCTGGTACGAAAAAACCGGCGAGCGCTTGGATAAGCAAAGCCTTGTGACACCGATGGGAAGCGGGCCTTATGTGCTCGATGATTATGAGATAAACCGCTACATCGTTTATCGCCGCAACCCCGACTATTGGGGTTGGCACCTGCCGATCAACGTTGGTCGGCACAACTTTGAAACCGTGCGGGTCGAGTATTTTGCAGATGATGCCGCCGAGTTCGAAGCGTTCAAAGCTGGCATCTACACATTCCGCGCAGAAGGCAGCACCAAGAAATGGGCCACCGGGTACGATTTCCCGGCGGTGCAGAACGGTTATGTAAAGCGTGAGAGCATTCCCGTTATGACGCCTCCTTCGCCATCGGGTTTCATCTTCAACATGCAACGTGCGCCGTTTGACAACATCAAGGTCCGTGAGGCGCTTGGGTTGGCATTCAACTTTGAATGGACGTCCGAATCCCTTCAGTTTGGGCTGACTGAACAGCGCCATTCATTCGCCGAAAACTCGGAAGTCGCGGCCGATGGTTTGCCCGATGAGATGGAAACAGCTTTCTTGCGGTCTTTGGGTGATATCGTTCCCGAAGAGCTTTTCACGCAAGAGGCGGTGCTTGCCCATACTTCGAATGCGGATCGCACGGTGGACCGTCGAAACAAGCGAAAAGCCCTGAAGCTGTTCGAAGAGGCCGGTTGGTCGGTTTCGAGTAACGGCAAACTGCAGGACGCGGACGGTAATCCGCTTAAGATCACCATCATGCTCAACGCCTCTTCGTCAGACACGGCCGAGGCCATTGTGACGACTTACGCTGCAAGTCTGGAAAGCTTTGGCGTAGCGGTAACGGTCGAAAAAACCGACAGTGCACAGTGGATTCAGCGATACTACGACAAAGATTTCGATATGATCTTTTTCCGAAACCAGCCGTTTCTGGAAGCGGGCACCGGGTTAAAGCAAGCCTATGGGTCTGAAACCGCAGTTGTTTCGTCCTATAATCCTCAATCCCTGCAGGAACCGCTTGTAGACGCCATCATAGATGCGTCCCTAGACACGAAATCCCGCGAGGAAGAGATCGCTGCGCTGAAATCTCTGGACCGCGTTTTGCGGTACCTCCGAATTCAAGTCCCAACCGGATATGTCTCGGATACGTGGGTCGCTTACTACGACATGTTCGAACATCCCGAAGTCCTGCCACCGCTGGCAGTCGGGCAGTTTGACTTCTGGTGGTTTAACGAAGAGAAGTACCAGAAACTAAAAGCTGCTGGCGCGGTGAGGTAACCGAATTGGGCGCGTATATTCTTCGCCGGCTTTTGCTGGTCATACCGACGCTACTTGGAATTATGATTGTGAACTTCACCCTGGTGCAATTTGTGCCGGGCGGCCCGATTGAGCAGATATTGGCTCAGATGCAGGGCGAAGGTGACGTGTTCGCAGGCTTTGCCGGAGGCGAAGGCGCGCCGGCCGAGGAGACTTTTGGTTCGGACAGCGAATACATCGGCGCCCGTGGTTTGCCGAAGGAATTCATCGAAGAGTTGGAAAAGGAATTTGGCTTCGACAAACCCCCGGTCGAGCGGTTTCTCACAATGATGGGCAACTATATGACGCTGGATTTTGGGCAGAGCTATTTCCGCTCGATCAGCGTGATAGATCTGGTGCTGGAAAAGATGCCGGTGTCGATATCGCTGGGGCTGTGGTCGACGCTGATCGCTTATTTGGTGTCGATTCCGCTGGGTATCCGCAAGGCAGTCAAGGACGGGTCACGCTTTGACACCTGGACCAGTGGCACCATCATCGTGGCTTATGCGATCCCCGGCTTCCTGTTTGCCATTCTGCTGCTGGTGCTGTTCGCCGGTGGCTCTTACTGGCAAGTTTTCCCGCTGCGGGGGCTGACCTCGGACAATTGGGACAACCTCAGTCTGTTTGGCAAAATTGCCGACTATTTCTGGCACATCACCCTGCCGGTGATTGCCCTGACAATCTCTGCTTTTGCGACGCTGACCCTTCTGACCAAGAACTCGTTTCTGGATGAGATCAAGAAACAATACGTCATGACCGCCCGGGCAAAGGGCCTGAGCGAGGGCAAAGTGCTGTACGGCCATGTTTTCCGCAACGCCATGCTGATCGTGATTGCGGGCTTTCCGGCGGTGTTTATCGGTGTGTTCTTCAGCGGCTCGATCATCATCGAGACCATCTTCTCGCTGGACGGTCTGGGCCGCCTGGGCTTTGAAGCCGCCGTTGCGCGGGATTATCCGGTGATATTCGGAACGCTGTTCATTTTTGGCCTGATGAGCCTTGTCGTCGGTATCATCAGCGACCTGATGTATGTGCTGGTCGACCCGCGCATCGATTTCGAAAAGCGGGAGGGGTAAATGGCACTGTCCCCCCTCAACCAGCGCCGCTGGCGCAATTTCCGGCGCAATGGTCGGGCGTTCTGGTCGCTGATCATCTTTTCGGTGCTGTTCGGCTTGTCGCTGTTTGCCGAGTTCATCGCCAATGACAAACCAATCCTGGTCAAATACCGGGGTGAGTTCTACACGCCGATCTTCAACTTCTACCCCGAGACCGAATTCGGCGGTGATTTCCAGACGGAAGCGATCTATCGCGACCCAGAGGTACAATGCCTGATCGACAGCGGCGGATTGGAAACGTGTTTCGATGACCCGGAAGGGATCATCGATGATATCAAGGCAGGCACATTCCAGGCGGATGGGTTCGAACGTGGCTGGGCCATCTGGCCTCTGATCCCCTATTCCTACAGCACCAGCGTAGATCGCCCCGGTGCTGCGCCTCTGCCACCCAACGGGCAGAATCTGCTGGGCACGGATGACACCAAGCGGGACGTGCTGGCGCGGGTGATCTACGGCTTCCGCCTGTCCATTTTGTTCACCCTCGTCGTCACGGGTGTGGCCAGTATGATTGGCATCTTCGCGGGCGCCATTCAGGGGTTCTTTGGCGGTTGGCTGGATCTGGTGTTCCAGCGGATCATCGAAATCTGGTCGGCCACGCCATCGCTTTACGTGATCATCATCATGTTCGCCATTCTGGGGCGCAGTTTCTGGCTGTTGGTGGCGCTTATGATCCTGTTTGGCTGGACCGGGCTGGTGGGCGTCGTGCGGGCCGAATTCCTGCGGGCGCGAAATCTGGAATACGTGCGCGCCGCGCGGGCGCTGGGCGTGAGCAACAAGACGATCATGTTCCGGCACATGCTGCCCAACGCGATGGTGGCCACACTGACCTTCATGCCGTTCATCGTGACGGGTACTATCGGCGGCCTGGCCTCGCTGGATTTCCTGGGCTTCGGCCTGCCATCTTCGGCCCCGTCGCTGGGGGAACTGACGCTGCAGGCGAAACAGAATCTGCAGGCGCCATGGCTGGCCTTCACCGCGTTCTTCACCTTTGCCATCATGCTGTCGCTGCTGGTCTTCATTTTCGAAGGCGTCCGCGATGCGTTTGATCCCAGAAAGACCTTCTCATGAGCCTGCTGGAAGTGAACAACCTCAAAGTCTCGTTCCGGCAGGACGGACAGATCAGCGCTGCGGTCAAGGATGTATCCTTCACCGTTGATCGGGGGGAGACAGTGGCTCTGGTGGGCGAGTCCGGTTCGGGCAAATCCGTTACGGCCTTGTCCACGGTGTCGTTGCTAGGCGACAGTGCCATTGTCGAGGGTTCCGTTACGTATGACGGTGACGAGATGATCGGTGCCTCGCCAGACAAGCTGATGGACGTGCGCGGCAACGACATCAGCTTTATCTTTCAGGAACCGATGACTTCGCTCAACCCGCTGCACACGATCCAGAAGCAGATGGCTGAGTCACTGGCTCTGCACCAGGGGCTGACCGGCGACGCAGCGCGCGAGCGCATTGTCGAACTGCTGACCAAGGTTGGCATTCGCGATCCGCGCGAGCGGCTGGACAGCTATCCGCATCAGTTGTCGGGTGGGCAGCGACAACGGGTCATGATTGCCATGGCGCTGGCCAACAAGCCTGACATTCTGATCGCGGATGAACCGACAACCGCGCTGGATGTGACTATTCAGGCGCAGATCCTCGAACTGCTGGCCGAGCTCCAGAAATCCGAGAATATGGGGATGCTGTTCATCACCCATGACCTTGGTATCGTGCGGCGCATAGCTGACCGGGTCTGCGTGATGAAGGATGGGGAAATCGTCGAAACCGGCGAAACCGCCGAAATATTTGACCATCCGCAACACCCCTATACACGCAAGCTGCTGGGGGCCGAGCCCTCGGGCCATCCCGACCCGGTCGCGCCAGCGGCAGAAGAGGTTGCCCGGACGGACCACCTGAAGGTCTGGTTCCCGATCCAGCGCGGATTTCTGAAGCGCACGGTCGGGCATGTGAAGGCCGTCAACGATGCGACGCTGAGCGTTCGTGCAGGAGAAACGCTCGGGATTGTCGGTGAGAGCGGCTCGGGCAAGACAACGCTTGCGTTGGCGATCATGCGGTTGATTGCGTCCGAGGGCGGCATCACTTTCCGCGATCAGAATGTACGCCGCTGGTCCACGCGTCAGTTGCGGCGGTTGCGCAAGGACATGCAGATCGTGTTTCAGGATCCGTTCGGCAGCCTCAGCCCGCGGATGACCTGCCAGCAGATCATTGCCGAAGGGTTGGCGATCCACAAGGTCGACCCCCACCGCGCTCCGCTTGAGCTGGTCGCTGAGGTGATGACCGAGGTGGGCTTGGACCCGGCTGCTATGGACCGTTATCCGCATGAATTCTCGGGCGGGCAGCGTCAGCGCATCGCCATCGCGCGGGCCATGGTGCTGCGGCCCAAACTGCTGGTTCTGGACGAACCGACCAGCGCGCTGGATATGACGGTTCAAGTGCAGATCGTTGATCTGCTGCGCAACCTTCAGCGGAAATACGGTCTGGCCTATCTGTTCATCAGCCATGACCTGAAGGTCGTACGCGCCATGTCACACAAGGTAATCGTCATGCGAAACGGGGATGTGGTCGAAATGGGCACAGCCGAGGATTTGTTCGAAAATGCTCAGACCGACTATACCCGCGAACTGATCGCAGCAGCGGGGTAGGGCGGGTAGTGACCCGCCCGGCCAGAGATCAAAGTCCCAGTTCTTTTTTGATTTTGTTGAATTTGCTCTTTTGGGTGTCGCCTTTGACCTGTTTTTCGTACTTGTGCTGGTACCAATCTGATTTTTCAGGAAGGTAACGTTCCCAAATGGTTCCGTCTGGCGCTGTCACGAACTCCCAGCACTCATTGTACAATTCTGACTTTGTTTGACCGTTCTCGGGCCAATACCAAGTCGTCTCGTTGCACAGTTTTCCTTTGTTGGTGACGTACCATTTACCAATACCTATGGAATCTCCATTCTTGCCAACGCCGTGCATGACACCGTTGGGAGCCCAATAAAACTTGCTGCCACGGCTCCAGTTTGACGTTTTGCCGGAATACAATTGTGCAATTTGTTGTGGATCAGTTGCCGATGC
Organism: Ruegeria sp. YTSC199; assembly: GCF_059609725.1. NCBI lineage: Bacteria > Pseudomonadati > Pseudomonadota > Alphaproteobacteria > Rhodobacterales > Roseobacteraceae > Ruegeria > Ruegeria sp. YTSC199. Next base: position 42,615 of record NZ_JBXWMF010000025.1, on the reverse strand, counting down.
ACCCTTGGGTTTCCCTTTCGCAAGGCTCTCACCGGCAAGCAGTACCAAGGATACTACGGCAGCTGTGCTCAGGACGGATTTTGCATACCCCATAACAAAGACTCCTTTCTAACTCGTTCTAAAAAAATGGGACGTGGTCCCGGAGGCCCTCTGACCGGCGTGCCGATCAGAGGAATTCTGGAAATGTCAGTGTGCGTTTGCCGTTTCGCGTGATGCCGATTTTGGCACCGGCCCGCGCAGTTCTTCGTAGTGATCGAAGCTCAGCTTGACCCAGCCGGTGCCGCGTGTGGCGCTGGCGAGGGTGCGGTGCAGCTCATCCTCGGCCACGGCGGGAAGCTGGGCATTGAAAATCTCCCAGCCCGAGGCGTTGGGGTTGCCTTCAAAGCCCAGCACCTGCCCCTGCAGCGAACTTATGGTCGGAACCAGATCGCCGACGAAATCCGAGGGTAGGTGAATTTCAGCCGTCAGAATCGGTTGCAGGACCACCGGTTTGGCTTGCGGCAGGGCCTCGCGTACGGCGTTCTTGCCAGCTGTGCGGAAGGCATAATCCGAGCTGTCCACATTGTGGTGCTTGCCGTCGCTGAGCGTGACTTTCACATCAACCACCGGGAAGCCCTCGGGGCCTTGTGCCAGCGCGTCCTTGGCGCCGTGCTCGACAGAAGGGATATAATTCTTGGGCACCGCGCCGCCCTTGACGATCTCCTCGAACTGGAATCCCGCGCCCCGCGGCATCGGCGCGACCGAGATCACCACATCGGCAAACTGCCCCGCGCCACCGGATTGCTTGCGGTGACGGTGGCGATGTTCGATGGGCGCGCGGATGGTTTCGCGATAGGCTGTTTCAACCTGCTCGGTCGCGATCTCGATGCCGAAATCCTCGGCCAGCTTAGCGGTGACGCGCCGCATGTGCTGCGGACCCTGCGAGCCCAGTACTGCATGGCCGCTTAGTTCATCCTGATCCAGATGCAGGCCCGGGTCGATCTCGACCAGACGGGTCAGTGCGTTCGACAGGCGTACGTCGTCGCGTTCATGCGCGGGGGACACGATTTGACGGAAAGCGATGGGATGGGATGACGCCCATTCCGGCAGCGGCGTCGCCTCGGAACTGTCATAGAGGTTGCCGGGGTTCAGGTGGTCGGACTTAACCGCCAGCCCGATCTGGCCGGCGGGCAGATCGGATATCTGGGTTTTGGCGTCCAGCGTGGTCAGGTTCCCCACGGTCTCACCGCCCAGATTCTCATGCGCTTTGACACCATCGCCCAGCCCGCGCAACACGACGATCTTGCCGATGTGCTTTTTCACATCCGCAAACCCGGCAATGGCGCGGGCATTCTCGGCTGCTTCGTCACGGTCGGCAGCGATATCGAATTCAGGGGCTTCATGCCGCAGCGCCTTCATCAGGCGAGTCAGGCCGTTACCATGGCTGGCCGCGCCCAGACAGGCCGGGATCAGTTGATGGTTTTGCAGCACCTGCGCGGCCAGATCATAAACCTCATCGCTGGGGGGCTGCTTGTCTTCGATCAGTTGCTCCAGAAGGCGGTCATCGAAATCCGACAGGGTCTCCAGCAACTCGGTGCGGGCCTCCTGCTCGCGGTCTTCGACCGATTGCGGCAGTTCGATCAGGGCCGAGGGTTGCCCTTCTTGGTACTTCCAAGCCCGTTCCGAAATCAGGTCAACCGCGCCGATGATCGTGTCACCTTCGCGTATCGGCACCTGTCGCAGGGCGATGTGCTGGATGCAATAGGTCTGAAGCGCCGCGATGATGTCGCGGATGCGTCCATTCGGACTATCCATGCGGTTGATGAACAGGAAACAGGGGATACCTGCCTCTTCAACCAGCCGCAGGTAGGGGGCGCACAGGACGGCGGCGTTCGGGTCGGGCGGTACAACCACCACGGCAGCGTCCGAGATTGCCATGGCCGGGCCGACATAGGCCAGATTGTCGCCGCCGCCATCCACGTCGATGGCGCACCAGGGCTCGTCCAAGTAAGAAAAACCGTGCAAATGCACGGTTCCGGATACGTCGAATGTGGTGGGCCGGTCGTCGAGGCGGCTTATAGCCTCGACCAGAGTGGTTTTGCCCGATTGGCTGGGGCCGAGGACGGTGAAAACGCGCATAGGTGCTGTCCCTCTTTCAAATTGCAGATCGCCTGCACGAAAAGGATAGCCTTACGCGGATGCGTCGGCGCAATTGTCTGTTACTCGGCCTGCCTCAGGTGCGGGCGAGATGCCGCCCGCCCTGCAAGTGTGTGAAAAACCGACCCGTCGCGTCAAGCCCTGACCTCTTGGCGGGTCAGATTGCTGAGCTGTGGCCGGCTTTACTTAGATCATAGGCGTCGAAACTGCGCGCGATCATGCGGGTCAGCGGGCGCGCCTCGGGCGGGATGAACAACCCGTCCTCGGTGATGCGCAGCAAACCGTCAAAGGCGCGGTTGGCGTCTTGATACATGCTTTGCAGCTCGGCGGCGGTGATGTCGTGGTCGCGCAGAATCTCGGCGCTGTCGATCTTAAAGTCACACATCAACGCTTCGATTAGCCGGGCGCGCAGGATGTCCTGCCCTTTGAACAGGTGCCCGCGTGAGGTCGAGAAGCGCCCTTCGCGGATCGCCTTGGTATGGGCGGAGGTCGCGGGGGCGTTCTGCGCATAGCCTTGCGGGAAGCGCGAGATCGAACTGGCACCGACACCGATCAGAACTTCAGCCTGGTCGTCGGTATAGCCCTGGAAATTCCGCTTGAGCCGCCCGGCTTTCAGCGCATGGGTCAGGCCATCGTCCTGCGTGGCAAAGTGGTCGATGCCAATCTCTGCGTAGTTGTCCCACATGAACAGGCGGCGGGCGGTGTCGAACAGGTCCAGACGCTCTTCGGGGGTGGGCAGGGCGTCCGACGGAATCAGCTGTTGCCGCTTGGCCATCCACGGTACGTGGGCGTAACCGTACAGTGCCACCCGATCCGGGCTGAGCGACAGCAGTTTCTGCACGCTCTCCGTCATCCGGTTCTTGGTCTGATGCGGCAGGCCATACAGGATGTCGGCATTCAGACTGTTGATCCCGCGCGCGCGGATCATGTCCACGGCTTCGCGAGTGGTGTCATAGCTTTGAATGCGCCCGATGGTCTTTTGAATCTCGTCGTCGAAATCCTGAACCCCGATCGAGGCGCGGTTCATTCCAGCCTCGGCCAGTGCGTCCAGACGGCCTTCGTCGATCTCGTTCGGATCGATCTCAACCGAGAATTCTGCGTTTGACCCCAGCGGCACAATCTCCAGAATCCGCGCCGCCAGATCGCGCATCAGATCCGGGTTCAGCAGGGTTGGCGTACCGCCGCCCCAATGCAGGCGCGACAGGGTGACACCTTCGGGCAGGCGTTCAGCCAGCAGGTCCAGCTCGGCCTTCAGCACATCAACGTAGGCGATGACCGGGTTGTCCGTCTGCGTGCCCTGCGTGCGGCAGGCACAGAACCAGCACAGCCTGCGGCAAAACGGGACGTGGATATACAGCGACACGGAACTGCCGGGTTTGAGGCCGGAAATCCAGTCACCATAAAGACTTGCCCCCACATCATTGCTGAAATGGGGAGCAGTGGGGTAGCTTGTGTAACGCGGGACTTTCGCGTCAAATAGTCCAAGCTTTGCCAATTGTGGTTTCACTATCATGGCGATACGTTTAAGGGACGACCCGGCCAGTTGCTTTGACCGAGATCAAGTGGAAACGCGCATGACACCGATATTCAAGATCGACCATACGAACTGTGGAGACTGCCCTATCCGGCATCGCGCAGTGTGCGCGCACTGCGATGCCAATGAGCTGGAAGAGCTTGAAGGTATTAAGTATTACCGCAGTTTCGAAGCGGGGCAGACGATCATTTGGTCCGGGGATCAGATGAACTTTGTCGGCTCTGTCGTGTCGGGTATCGCATCGTTGACACAGACAATGGAAGACGGGCGCACGCAAATGGTCGGCCTTTTGCTGCCCAGCGACTTCGTCGGTCGACCGGGGCGTGATTCTGCGCCCTATGATGTGCAGGCGACAACTGATCTGGTCATGTGCTGCTTTCGCAAAAAGCCATTCGAAGACCTGATGAACAAAACGCCGCATATCGCGCATCGTCTGTTGCAGATGACGCTGGACGAGTTGGACGCGGCGCGCGAATGGATGCTGGTGCTGGGGCGCAAGACCGCGCGCGAAAAGATCGCCAGCCTGCTGTCGATCATCGCCCGCCGCGACGCATCGGTCCACCAAAAGGGCAATGCCGGCCCGATCGTGTTCGACCTGCCCCTGACCCGGGAGGCGATGGCGGATTATCTTGGCCTGACGCTGGAAACAGTCAGCCGTCAGATTTCGGCCCTGAAAAAGGACGAGGTCATTCTGCTGGAAGGCAAGCGCCACGTCACGATCCCGGATATGGGGCGCCTGATGGAAGAGGCGGGTGACGACTCGGATGGTGGGTTTCTGGTGTAACACGCTTGCGGCGTGACTGAGGCTGCACACCGTGCTTAACTGGGTCTGAGTGAAGCAATCCTCAGGAGTAAACCATGGAATTCAGTAGCATTCTGGCGATGCTGTTCATCGGCGCGATCGCCGGGTGGCTGTCGGGCAAGATCATGGAAGGCCGTGGCTTTGGCCTGATCGGCAACATCATCGTCGGTATCGTTGGTGCGTTTCTGGCCGGATTGATCTTTCCGGCGATGGGTTTTGCCGTGGGTGGTGGAGTGTTCTCATCCATCTTCTTCGCCACGGTCGGGGCAGTGATACTGCTGTTCCTGATCGGGCTGGTGAAGCGATAGAAAAGCCGCTCCCGAGGGGCGGCTTTTGCGATCATCTTTCTCTCAATGGGCCAGGAATACAGGCACTGAGGATTGTTCCAGCATGTTCCGGGTCGCACCGCCCAGAATGGCTTCGCGGAATCGAGAGTGGCCGTAAGCGCCCATGACGATCATGTCCGCTTCGCAGTCCGCAGCGTGCCGGTTCAGGATATCCGACACGCGGGTCATGGTCTTGCTCAGCACGTCAATCTCACATTTCACACCGTGGCGGGCCAGCATCTGTGACAACAACCCGCCGGGGTCCGACCGGTCGGGGCCGTGGCGTGGCGGGTCGATGACGACGATGCGCACCAGATCGGCTGCGACCAGGAAAGGCAGGGCGCGGCGAATGGCGCGCATAGCCTCGACGCTTTCGTTCCAACCGATCAGGATCGTGCCGGGTCTTGCAAAGGGCGTGGCGCCCTGTGGTGCGATCAAAACCGGCGCGTGACCCTCGAACATTGCGGCTTCGACGATGGGTTCCGCCTCGGCGCCGCGATCCTCTCCATAGGGTTGTGGCAGGACGACGAGGTCGGAGAACCGCGCGCGATGGGCGACATGACGGCCGATGTCCGATATCTGCGCCACACCGCTTTCGGCGGACCAGCGGGTGTTGGTCTTGCCCAGATAGGTTTTGGCGTAGGTCAGGATTTCCTCCGCTTCCGCATTGGCGCGGTTTAGTGTTTCCTGAAGAATCAAAGCGTTGGCACCCGCGTAGTAATAGCCGGTCTGGCTGCGGTCGACGCCGAGGCAGAGCGCTTCGATATGCGCGTCTTGTGCGGATGCCAGCGCCGCCATTTGGGCCAGAGCCGGATCGCTTTGGCTTGTGTCCGTCATGACGGTGAGAAGAGATTTGTAAGCCATTTTGACCTCGTGCCTGCAAAGCGATTAACTGCGTCCTGATGACCCAGCCGCCAGAATACGATTGTCACAGAAATCAGGCTATTGTCTTGACACAGATCAAAGCAGTTCTGGCCTCTGTCGGACAAAACAGCAGCCAGTCAAATAAGCCCTGCGGCACATAAAGAATCGCGCGGGGCATGGCAAAGGGACGCAATATGTCAAATTACATCAAGCTGATCGTGCTTGGTCTGATCGCGATATTCGCTGCGATCGGAACCAATTATGCACGCGATTTGGCGTATCAGGTGCACGCAATTCTGGTGATGGTGATCGCCGTTGGTTTGTTCATCTGGACGCTTAGAAATACCGATGAGCCGGATATTCTTGTGGATCGCTCGGGCGAATACATGGATGGCGTCATCCGCTATGGCGTGATCGCAACCGCCTTCTGGGGCGTGGTGGGATTCCTGGCGGGAACCTTTATTGCGTTCCAGTTGGCCTTTCCGGTGCTCAACTTCGAATGGGCCCAGGGCTATCTGAACTTTGGGCGTCTTCGTCCCCTGCACACGTCGGCGGTTATTTTCGCATTTGGCGGCAACGCGCTGATCGCAACCTCGTTCTACGTCGTGCAGCGTACCAGCGCCGCGCGCCTTTGGGGCGGTAATCTGGCGTGGTTTGTGTTCTGGGGATACCAGCTATTCATCGTGCTGGCTGCAACGGGCTATGTGCTGGGTGGTACCCAATCGAAAGAATACGCCGAGCCTGAATGGTATGTTGACCTGTGGCTGACCATCGTCTGGGTCGCCTATCTGGCCGTTTTCCTTGGCACCGTGGTCAAGCGGAAAGAGCCGCACATCTACGTGGCCAACTGGTTCTACCTGGCCTTCATCGTCACCGTTGCGATGCTGCACCTGGTCAATAACATGACCATTCCGGTCAGCATCTGGGGTTCGAAGTCGGTCATCGTCTGGTCGGGTGTACAAGACGCTATGATCCAGTGGTGGTACGGCCACAACGCTGTAGGATTCTTCCTGACTGCGGGCTTTCTGGGCATGATGTACTATTTCATCCCGAAACAGGCCGAACGTCCGGTATTTAGTTACAAGCTGTCGATCATCCACTTCTGGGCGCTGATCTTCCTGTATATCTGGGCCGGTCCGCACCACCTGCACTATACCGCGCTGCCTGACTGGGCGTCGACGCTGGGTATGGTGTTCTCGATCGTGCTGTGGATGCCGTCTTGGGGTGGTATGATCAACGGTCTGATGACCCTGTCGGGCGCCTGGGACAAGCTGCGCACGGACCCCGTGATTCGGATGATGGTGATCTCTGTCGGCTTCTACGGCATGTCCACCTTCGAAGGCCCGATGATGTCGATCCGTGCTGTGAACTCGCTCAGCCACTACACCGACTGGACCATCGGTCACGTACACTCGGGCGCGCTGGGTTGGAACGGCATGATCACCTTTGGTGCGCTGTACTTCCTGGTGCCGGTCCTGTGGAAGCGTGAACGTCTGTATTCGCTACAAATGGTCAGCTGGCACTTCTGGCTCGCCACAATCGGCATCGTGCTTTACGCAGCGTCGATGTGGGTGACCGGAATCATGGAAGGCCTGATGTGGCGCGAAGTGGATGCCAACGGCTTCCTGGTGAACTCGTTCGCCGACACCGTGGCGGCCAAGTTCCCGATGTATGTGGTGCGTGCTCTGGGTGGCGTGATGTTCGTCGCTGGTGCCCTGATCATGTGCTACAACCTGTGGATGACTGTGCGGAAGGCACCGGCCAAAGAGGCCAGCCTGACCGTCGCGGTCCCGGCTGAATAAGGAGGGCCGGTAGCTATGGCAATTCTCGACAAACATAAGATCCTCGAGACCAACGCGACCCTCCTGCTGATCTTCAGCTTTTTGGTCGTGACCATCGGTGGCCTGGTGCAGATCACCCCGCTGTTCTATCTTGAGAACACCATCGAGAAGGTGGAGGGTATGCGCCCTTACACCCCTCTCGAAATGGCGGGCCGTGAGATCTACATCCGTGAAGGCTGCTATGTCTGCCACAGCCAGATGATCCGCCCGATGCGGGACGAGGTCGAACGCTATGGTCACTACTCGCTGGCGGCCGAGTCGATGTATGACCACCCGTTCCAGTGGGGCTCCAAACGTACCGGGCCTGATCTGGCACGCGTGGGTGGCCGTTATTCGGACCAGTGGCATGTGGACCACCTGCGTGATCCTCAGTCGGTTGTGCCGGAATCGGTGATGCCGAAATACGGCTTCCTCGAGCACCGCAAGATCGACGGCAAGTATATCGGTGATGTCATGGCGGCGAACGCCATTGTGGGCACGCCCTATACCGAAGAGATGCTGGCCAACGCCCAGGCGGACTTCCGCGCGCAGGCCGATCCGGACAGCGACTATGACGGGCTGCTGGAACGCTATGGTGACAAGGTCAGCGTTCGCAACTTCGACGGTCAGCCCGAACTGACCGAAGCGGATGCGCTGGTCGCTTACTTGCAGATGCTGGGTACGCTGGTCGACTTCTCGACCTTTACCCCGGACGCGAACCGTTAAGGAGGGTGTGATGGAAGAATATACTCTCTTACGGCAATTCGCGGATAGCTGGATGCTGTTGCTGTTGTTCGCCTTCTTTGTCGGCATCGTTATCTGGGTTTTCCGCCCTGGCGCCAGCAAGGAATACAAGGACACCGCCAACATCCCGTTCCGGCATCAAGACAAACCGGCCACATCCGAGGAGGCGCGGCAATGAGCAAACCATCTGAAAAACTGCCGGGCGATCCAAACACAACCGGACATACCTGGGATGGCATCGAAGAATTCGACAATCCGATGCCGCGCTGGTGGCTGTGGACCTTCTACGCCACTATCATCTGGGGCGTGATCTACACGATCATGTATCCGGCCTGGCCGTTAGTCCATTCGGCGACTGCAGGTGTTCTGGGCTGGTCCACGCGCGAAATCGTGCAAGAGGATATGGTGGCGTTCGAAGAGGCCAACGCGCCGTGGAATGCCAAGCTGGTCGAAACGCCGCTGGAGCAGATCTCGGCCGACGCCGAGTTGCAGCAATACGCGGTGAACTCGGGTGGCGCTGTGTTCCGCACCTGGTGCGCGCAGTGCCACGGCTCGGGGGCACAGGGTGCCACCGGCTTCCCGAACCTGCTGGACGATGCCTGGCTGTGGGGCGGTACGCTCGAGGACATCGAGTTCACCATTGCCCACGGTATCCGGAATGAGGAAAGCGACGATGCGCGTTATTCCGAGATGCCGGCCTTTGGCGAAATGCTTGAACAAGACGAAATCACTCAGGTGGTTCAGTATGTTATGTCGCTGACCAATGCGCAAACCGACGATGCGGCTGCGCAGGCGGGCAAGGTTGTCTTCGAAGACAACTGTGCGGCTTGTCACGGCGAAGACGGCAAAGGCGATGTCTTCCAGGGCGCGCCGAACCTGACCGACGCGATCTGGCTCTATGGCGGCAGCGAAGAGGCTCTGACCGCAACGGTTACCTACAGCCGCTTTGGTGTGATGCCTGCTTGGGAAAACCGTCTGACCGACGCGCAGATCCGCGCTGTCACGGCTTACGTCCACCAGCTTGGTGGTGGTCAGTAAGGTTTAAGGAATACCTTCGGACGGTTCGCCGCCCGAAGGTTGAGGCACCGGCTGTTCCATCTGTTCGCGCGTTTCCTGAACAGCCGGTGCTACAACCCCAAACTAGTGTTCCGTCCCGATCCGGTCCAGAGGATCCGTTACCTCGGGCACGAACCTGTAACGCGCAAGCATACCTTCCACCAGCGATCATCGCGCAGCTGCTGTTTCGGTTCGTTGCGTGTCTCAGTTTGGGTGGCGACCATGAAGGTTCTGGCAAGTATAGACAACATCCGACCTCTCCTGAATCTGGTTCCAACTGGGTTCAGGATTGATCTGTGGGCACAGAAATGCGACTCAATTGACATTTTAAAGTGTAAGCAGAGATTACATATGGATTGGTTGAAGATGCCGCCCCTTGCGTCGCTGAAGGCCTTTCATGCCTTTGCGGAAACCAGGAATGTGGTACAGGCAGGGGCCTTGCTGAATGTCAGTCACGCTGCCATTAGCCAGCAATTGCGCGCGCTGGAGAAGCATCTGGGTGCCGCGCTGCTGGACCGAAGCGGAAAATCCATGACCCTGACCCCGGAAGGCGAGAGGTTGGCCCGCGCCCTGTATCTGGGATTTGGTGCCATTGGTGACGCTGTGGCCGATCTGATGCACCTGACGGAAGACCGCCCGGTTCACATTTCGCTGACTGCGTCTTTTGCGGCCTCATGGCTGATGCCGCGCCTGCCAGCCTTTCAGCTTGAACATCCCGATATTCCTCTGGTGCTGGACCCGTCGCCCGATCTGGTCAGCCTGCGCCCGGGCGGGGTGGATGTGGCGATCCGGTACGGAGACGGAAACTGGCCGGGCATGACATCGGAATTGTTGCTGCAAAGCCCGATCGTGATTGTCGCCGCGCCTTCTCTGATGCAGGGCAGGGTGTCGATGACCCCGGACGAGCTGAGCCAGCTGCCCTGGCTCGAAGAACTTGGAACCACCGAAGCGTCCTCGTGGCTTGCCCGGCAGGGCGTCGAGCATGGCCCTCGTGCCGGTCGAATCGCGTTGCCGGGCAATCTTGTGCTTGAAGGGCTGCGCGCCGGCCAGGGGGTGAGCGTCACGGTACGGTATTTCGTTGAATCCGACATAAAGGCAGGCCGTATTATCGAACTGTTTTGCGAACCGGGGGAACGGGGCTATCATGTCGCCACCAGCAATGCGCCACTGCGGCCTGCGGTCAAGGTTTTTGTAGGTTGGCTCAGGCGGCAATCCGGTCGCATGTGACAAAAGGTGTCTGTACGATGCGCTTTTGACCCATGTCAAAGAGACTACCTTTGTGATCTGGAACAAGACGCCTAATTACCAGCCACATCTGGAGCCAGCTCGTGAGCGATTCCGACCCCGCCCCTAGCCTTTACGCCGCCAGGGAGCCCATTTTTCCTCGACGCGTGTCCGGTCCTTTTCGAAACCTGAAATGGATCATCCTCGCAGTCACATTGGGGATTTACTATCTGACACCATGGATCAGGTGGGACCGCGGTCCCAGTCTGCCGGATCAGGCGGTACTGCTGGATCTGGCGAACCGGCGGTTCTATTTCTTCTGGATCGAGATTTGGCCGCACGAGTTCTATTTCGTGGCGGGTCTGCTGATCATGGCCGGTCTTGGGTTATTCCTGTTCACTTCGGCGCTGGGGCGAGTGTGGTGCGGCTATGCTTGCCCGCAGACCGTGTGGACGGACCTCTACATTCTGGTTGAACGCTGGATCGAGGGGGATCGAAATGCCCGCCTGCGTCTGCACCGGCAGGAAAAACTGGATTTCCGCAAGGCACGGCTGCGTCTGACCAAGTGGACCGTGTGGTTGTTGATCGGCGTGGCAACGGGCGGGGCCTGGGTGTTCTATTTTGCCGATGCGCCGACATTGCTGCGCGATCTGGTCACCGGCAACGCCCATCCGGTCGCGTACACGACTGTTCTGATTCTGACCGGCACGACCTTTCTGTTCGGTGGATTCGCCCGCGAGCAGATTTGTATCTATGCCTGCCCGTGGCCGCGTATTCAGGCCGCGATGATGGACGAAGACACTCTGGTCGTTGGCTACCGCGAATGGCGCGGTGAACCGCGCGGAAAGGGCAAGCGGACAGCGGATTCCGATTTGGGCGACTGCATCGACTGCATGGCCTGTGTGAATGTATGTCCGGTGGGGATCGACATCCGCGACGGTCAGCAGTTGGAATGCATAACTTGCGCGCTGTGCATCGATGCCTGCGATGACATGATGGCCAAGATCGGCAAGCCGCGCGGCCTGATCGACTATATGGCTCTCAGCGATGAGACCCACGAACGCGCGGGTCAGCCGCCCAAGAATGTCTGGAAACACATCCTGCGGCCACGGACGATCATGTACACGGCCCTGTGGTCTCTGGTTGGTTTTGGCCTGCTGTTTGCGCTGTTTATCCGTTCGGACATCGACCTGACGGTGGCACCGGTGCGCAACCCGACCTTCGTGACCCTGTCTGACGGTACCATCCGCAACACCTATGACGTGCGCCTGCGTAACAAACATGGTGAGGATCGGCCGTTCAAAGTGACACTGGCCGGTGATCCGGCGCTGCAGCTGCAAATCGAAGGGATCGAGGGCAGTACTGTTAATGTCACTGCAGATACGGCACAATTGACGCGCGTTTACATCATTTCGGCACAAGGTACCGGGCCGGCGGCTGCGGCTGCCACGCCGGTGCGTATCTGGGTCGAGGATGTAGAAAGTGGTGAACGCGCCTATAAGGACACCACGTTCAACGGACGAGGAAACTAAGATGGCCGAGCGTCAGTTTACCGGAAAGCATGCCTTGGCGGTATTTGTCGCCGCCTTCGGTGTGATCATCGCCGTCAACCTCGTGTTGGCTTATAGCGCGGTCAAAACCTTTCCGGGGCTCGAGGTGAAGAACTCCTACGTCGCCAGTCAGGAGTTCAATGAGCGTCTGCAGGAACAGCAGGCGCTGGGTTGGAAGATTCGCGCCGAGGTGTCCGGTGGGCTGCTGATCCTGCACATTACCGACAACACCGGTGCCCCGGTCGAAGTGTCGGAACTGCAGGCCGTTGTTGGCCGCGCAACCCATGTGAAAGAAGACTTCGCGCCTGATTTCACCTTCGATGGTCAGGCTTATGCAACCCCGGCGGTTTTGGGCAAGGGCAACTGGAACATCCGTTTGGTGGCCAAGGACAGCTCGGGAGCCGAGTTCGCGCAGCGTGTGCCGCTGTATGTGAAGGGGTGATTGGATGACGGCGCAGCTGACATCCGGCACGGCGGCCTGTCCGGGATGCATTGCCAGCCCTGCGGAGCCAGCGCGTCCGGTGCCCGAGGATGTGCAGATCGCGCTGTCACTGCCGGGTATTCACTGCTCGGCCTGTATCGCGACGGTCGAGCGAGAGCTGAACGCCCATCCCGGCGTGGAAGACGCGCGGGTGAACCTGACCCTGAAACGCGCGATGGTCAAAGCGGCGCCGGACCTGCGGGCCACCGACCTGATCCCGGTGCTTGAACGGGCGGGGTTCGAGGCACATGAGCTGGACCCCGGCGCCCTGTCTGCCACGCAGGCGGACAAGGCGGGTCGCGATCTGCTGATGCGGCTGGCGGTGGCCGGGTTTGCCTCGATGAACGTGATGCTGTTGTCGGTGTCTGTCTGGTCGGGAGCATCGGATGCCACCCGCGACATGTTCCACTGGATATCGGCAGCCATTGCGCTGCCGGCGATTGCCTTTTCCGGGCAGCCCTTCTTTACCAACGCCTGGAGCGCCCTGCGTGTACGCCGTCTGAATATGGACGTACCGATTGTACTGGCCATCGTGCTGGCGCTGGTGACGTCGCTTTGGGAAACCGTACTCAGCGGTGAACATGCCTATTTCGATGCAGCGCTGACGCTGACCTTTTTCCTGCTGGCCGGACGGTATCTGGACTACCGTACCCGTGCCGCGGCCCGGTCTGCGGCCGAGGAATTGACGGCGCTTGAAGTGCCCCGTGCCATAAAGCTGGCCGATGGGGCAGAAGAAGAGGTTGCTGTGGCCACTCTGACCGTCGGTGACCTGGTCCTTGTCCGGCCCGGGGGGCGAATGCCGGTGGATGGCGAAATCGTCTCTGGCCAATCGGAACTCGATCGGTCGCTGCTGACCGGGGAGACCCTGCCGGTTTTCGCCGAGGTCGGCCTGACCGTTAGTGCCGGTGAGGTCAATCTGACCGGCCCCCTGACCATCCGGGCAACGGCGGTGGGCGAGGACACCTCACTGCATCGCATGGCCGATCTGGTCGCCATCGCTGAATCGGGCCGGTCGCGCTATACTTCGCTGGCGGACAAGGCGGCCAAACTTTATGCGCCGGGTGTACACATCCTGTCGGCGCTCAGCTTTTTGGGCTGGTACATCTATTCCGGTGATATCCGCACTGCGTTGAACATCGCCGCGGCCGTGTTGATCATCACCTGCCCCTGTGCGCTGGGTCTGGCCGTGCCTGCGGTAACCACGGCGGCCTCGGGGCGGCTGTTCCGCAAGGGGATGCTGATCAAGCACGCCACCGCGCTGGAGCGTCTGGCCGAGGTCGATACGGTCGTCTTCGACAAGACCGGAACGCTGACCTCGGGCACGCCCGAGCTGACCAATCTGGGTGATAATTCCCGTGTGGACCTTGAGGTCGCTCTGGCACTGGCCGAGGCGTCCTCGCATCCGTTGTCCGTCGCTCTGACCAGGGCTGCGCGCGACGCCGGGATCAAGCCGGCCACCCTTAAGGATGTCACCGAAGTTCCGGGCTATGGCACCGAGGGCAGTTGGCGCGGCCAGCGCGTGCGCCTTGGCCGCGCTGCCTGGACCGGCGCGGAAGAGGGCAACCAGACAGCGGCCTGGCTGTCGGTTGACGGACAAACCCCCGCAACCTTTCTGTTCTCGGACAGACTGCGCCCCGGCGCGGCCGAGGCGGTTCAGGCCCTTCGGGATGAGGGCAAGGACGTTATTCTGATTTCCGGCGACACGCAGGGCGCGGTTCAGGCGTTGGCTTTAAAACTGGGGATCGACAACTGGGTCGCGCAGGCCCTGCCGCAGGACAAGGCGGCCCGCGTGCAGGAGCTGAGCGAGCATGGCCGCAACGTCCTGATGGTCGGCGATGGCCTGAATGATACTGCCGCGCTGGCAGCGGCGCATGTTTCGATCTCTCCGGCCTCGGCGCTGGATGCTGCGCGGGTGGCGTCAGATATCGTGCTGTTGGGTAATGATCTTTCCCCAATCGCAGATGCCTGCAATACGGCCGTGAAAGCGACGAAACGGATTCGTGAAAACTTCCGCATCGCAACCGTGTATAATATCATCGCGGTCCCGCTGGCCGTCGTTGGCTTGGCCACACCGCTGATCGCGGCGCTGGCGATGTCGACCTCGTCCATCACCGTGTCTCTGAATGCCCTGCGCCTGAGGTAGTTGATTTGGAAGTTCTGGCCTATCTGATACCGATTTCCCTGCTTTTGGGCGGGGTTGGCCTTGTGGCGTTCATCTATACGGTGCGGTCGAACCAGTATGATGATCCCGAAGGCGATGCGCGTCGTATCCTCAGTGATGAATGGGACGACAAGCCCAAGCCCTGACGGCCCTTGAAATTGCCGCAATGCCCGGTTATGTCCGGCCCATCCGCTAGCAGAGAGATCCAAGCCAAATGGCAACTATGAATCCGATCCAGTTCATTCAGCAAGTCCGCGCCGAAGTTGCAAAGGTCGTTTGGCCGACCCGGCGCGAAGTTCTGCTGACCACGGTCATGGTGTTCATCATGGCGGCTCTGACGGCCGTGTTCTTTGCACTGGTCGACCTTGCCATTCGCGGCGGGCTTCAGGCGATCCTGGGCGCGTTCAGCTAAACCGGCGTGGGCGTGCGGAAACGTTACTGCCCCCTTGCACAGCGCGCGATGTCAGAGTAGGTGACGCGGTACTATTCGGAATGGGCGTGCGGCGATTCGGGCTGCGCGCCGCTTTTTATTCCGGGTGATGCGATAGAATTTCAATGACGGTGCTTGCGGCCATCCGAACGCACCGAAAGTAAACAAGGACGACAGGTTCATGGCGAAACGGTGGTACTCGGTCAGCGTTCTTTCGAATTTCGAAAAGAAGATCGCAGAACAGATCCGCACGTCCGTGGCCGAGCAGGGCCTTGAGGACGACATCGACGAGGTTCTGGTGCCCACCGAAGAGGTGATCGAAGTGCGCCGGGGCAAGAAGGTCACGACCGAACGCCGTTTCATGCCCGGCTATGTGCTGGTGCATATGGAGATGTCGGATCAGGGCTATCACCTGGTCAACTCGATCAACCGCGTTACCGGCTTCCTGGGTCCGCAAGGCCGCCCGATGCCGATGCGCGATGCCGAGGTGAACCAGATCCTCAACCGCGTTCAGGAAGGCGAAGAAGCGCCCAAGCTGATGATCACCTTCGAGGTCGGCGAGAAGGTCAAGGTCAACGACGGCCCGTTCGAGGATTTCGACGGTATGGTCGAAGGCGTGGATGACGAGAACCAGAAGCTGAAGGTATCGGTTTCGATCTTTGGCCGGGAAACCCCGGTCGAGCTGGACTTCACACAGGTTACGAAGCAGAGCTAAAGGGCTCGTCCACTTGTTTTTCGACGCCGCGGTGCGACCTGCAACGCGGCGTTTTGTATTGGCGAGCCAAATCTCAAGCCAGCAGGTAAAGGATGGGGCCTACGCCAAGAAAAGCTTTCGTTACGGCCGACCTGGAATCAGTTCTTTTTGTTGAAGAACTGTCAGTATGTCGAGAATTGTTGATGGGCTTACATCAACGGATCCGTCAAGAAAAACACCCAGGCCACCCTCTCCGATTTCGCGCGGGCCGCCTTTTTCATACACTGGATCAAGTGACGCGAGCTCTGCCGGCAACTCCGGGCACAACGGAGTTTCGTTGAGTACAAGATCCACAGCAGCCAACATCAACTTTTTTACGGATTCCAGAGTATCGTCCTCCAGCAGTTGCTCTCGCTGAGCTTCGGGGGCCGTTAGTGTGAGGTCTATGAGTTTGAAATAGGCACAGTTGTCACGCAGTTCGACGGTTGCTTCGGTGGACATGTTGGCCAAGATAGCTCTTTTTTGTTCGCCCCGCTGAAAGTCGCGTTCACTGGTGCGACTGCATTCAAAGTTCGTGACTGTTACTTCCCCGTCCAGATCGATCACATCGTCCTTGGTATGAATACTCATACCATCGAGTCTGACTTGCAGGCCGCAATTGTCGACAACTGCATTGTCAGCCAAACGCTCAGGTACGGTTTTTTGTATTTCACGCAAATCCAGAAGTGCGCCCACCCCGATCCGAGTGGGGGCTACTGCCGTGAGGTTCAGGTCAAGCGTGTACGGCAATTCCGTATCGCGAATGGGCAGTGACGCATCTATAACAAAGTTCACCTGTTGTGCGCTTGGGGCCCGGGCGTCCAGAAAAGCTGCCACTAAGACCGGGAATACGAACCAAAGTCTCATTCAGCAAACTCCAAAACACCAAGCTCCTTCAGTTCCCCAAGGACTTTGACTATTGTCTCTGCGCTGACATCAGCCGATCCGACAACAGCTGCTCCCAGCCCGCCAGGAGCAATTTCACGTGTGCCGCCGGACTCGTAAATCGGGTCGAGAACAGTAAACTCTTCGGGTAATGGCGGGCAGACCGGATGCGCTGCTAAAAACTCGCCGCCCTTTTCCAGTAGGGCTTCGTTGATCCGGTTGGTCAGGCCAAAGAGATTGCTGACGGCTCCGATGAAACCACGCGGGCTAAGATCAACATCTTCGATACTGAATGTGAGGCATTGGCCTTTCACTTCTGCCTTAGCGACAGCAATTGCATCTACAGTTGCTCCGAAATAACGGAAGCCAGGTTCTTCACTCCGTTTACACCTCGTAAACTGTGCACGGGCTGAACCCTCGACCTTTACCGTGTCACCTATGGCGGTGACGTCCCGGATTTCGAGGTAAATCTGTCGTTTGCAGCTTTCTTCAAGTGGGCCTGTCAGTATCCGGGGCGCTTTTTCCTGCAATCCGCGCAAATCCATGAACGCTCTCAATCGCAAACGGGTTGGGCTGGATTCTTCCAGACCGCTGTAGACCGTGAAAGGGACGGGAATGTCACGCAGGGGAACTTCTTTGGTTAGCTTGATTTGGAACCGGCCTGCATAAGTGGCGGGGTCAATCCCTGTTGTTGAGGGCAAAGAAGTTCCGTTGCCGCCGTCGGTTTGGGTGACCGTTTCGGAGTCAGCGCTCTGATCTTGCGCCTTACTGCCGCACCCCGGCAGCATCGCAATCAGAATGCAGATCAGCAGTCCCTTGTTCAGCCGAGATGATGCCATCCCTGACCACCTCTTTTGTAACCAAGCTGTGCAAAGATACCCACCTGCGTCTCTTTAGCAACTTATGTATTCAAGTAATCTGTTCTGTTGCTCAGTTCCCATATTTGACTGTGGGCCAATTGCGGTGCAAATAGATCCCTTGGGATTATGTGCCAACCACTTGCCAACCCCCACATTCCCCTGTAAACGCCGCCTCTATCGTCTTCGGGCGAGATTCTCTCGTGGGAGGTTGCTGGGATCGCGATCCCGGATCGGACCACGCAACATAATCTGGGTGGAACGCGTTTCACCCAAGTTGAAAGGAAAACCAAATGGCCAAGAAGCTTGCTGGTACAATGAAACTGCAGGTTCCTGCAGGTCAGGCGAACCCGTCGCCGCCAGTTGGTCCGGCGCTGGGTCAGCGCGGCATCAACATCATGGAATTCTGCAAGGCGTTCAACGCCAAGACCGCAGACATGGAGCCCGGCGCTCCGTGCCCGACCGTGATTACCTATTATCAGGACAAGTCCTTCACCATGGACATCAAGACGCCGCCCGCGTCTTACTACTTGAAAAAAGCGGCTGGTCTGAAGCCGGTTGGCAAGCGTAACCGCCCCCGTGGCGCGGAAAACCCAGGTCGTGAGACCGTGGCCACCGTGACCTCGAAGCAGGTTCGTGAAATCGCCGAAGCCAAAATGAAAGATCTGAACGCCAACGACGTCGAAGGCGCAATGCAGATCATCCTGGGCTCGGCCCGCTCCATGGGCATCGAGGTGAAGTAAGATGGCAAAACTCGGTAAACGTACCCGCGCTGCGCGCGAAGCTGTCGCCGGCAAGGAAAACCTGTCGGTCGAAGAAGCAGTTGCCCTGGTCAAAGCCAACGCAACCTCGAAATTCGACGAGACCATCGAAATCGCAATGAACCTGGGCGTTGACACCCGTCACGCAGACCAGATGGTTCGCGGCGTTGTCGGTCTGCCGAACGGCACCGGTAAAGCGATGCGCGTTGCTGTTTTCGCTCGTGGTCCGAAAGCTGACGAAGCAAAAGAAGCGGGCGCAGATATCATTGGTGCAGAAGACCTGATGGAAACCATTCAGGGTGGCACCATCGAATTTGATCGCTGCATCGCTACCCCGGACATGATGCCGATCGTCGGCCGTCTGGGTAAGGTTCTGGGCCCCCGCAACCTGATGCCGAACCCCAAGGTTGGCACCGTGACCATGGACGTGAAAGCGGCCGTGGAAGCAGCCAAGGGCGGTGAAGTTCAGTTCAAGGCGGAAAAAGGCGGCGTTGTGCACGCTGGCGTTGGCAAAGCGTCCTTCGACGAAGCCAAGCTGGCCGAAAACGTCCGTGCTTTCGTTTCGGCTGTGGCTAAGGCCAAGCCGTCGGGCGCCAAAGGCACCTACATGAAGAAAATCGCACTGAGCTCGACCATGGGCCCGGGCGTGACTCTGGATGTGGCGGCTGCGGCGGGCGAATAAGCCTTAACGCAAAGTTGCAAAGATTTGGTCCCGGGTGGTGTGAACTGCCCGGGATTTTCTTTTGGCCTTGCAGGTGAATTACGCGTTTTCAGCGATGTTGAAACGCGATCTGCAGCCGATCGCCCAAACGCCGACGCCTGTCTTCCTCGTAGGGGCTGCAACTGTGATCGACGTGCCAAGACGCAAGCCAATCTTTCAGCAGGCGCCCGCGGATGCAGAAATCCAGTATCCCCATATGGATCGGATGCCGATAGCGGCGAAAGAACATGTTCTTGTTCAGTTTCAGGATGCCGCTGCGGTCCACGTTGGACGGGTTGGCGTCGCGGAAAATATCCGACTTGAGGAAGTCGACGATGTCATAGACGGCGAGCTTCTCGCGCATTTCGGTGAAGTCCAGCCCGATCATCTCGCCCTTACCGACTATCAGGTTCTGGCCGTGAAAGTCGCCATGCGACAACACCTGCGTGTCGGGGATGCCCTTCAGGTGTAATGCGGAATTTTCCAGGCTTTCTGCCATCTGGCCGCCTGCTGCCTGGACGTGCGGCGGCACGAATGACAGCAGCGCGTTGATGGCATCGGTCATCCAGCGCGGCCGAAATTCATACTCGGTGGCTGGCTGGAAGCCATGCAGGTCGTGCAACCACGCCCCTGCGCGGCGGTAGATCCGGGCGACCTGATCGTCGTCCTCGCTGTTGTGGATCACGTCCACGGCGGTGGGCCGGTCGATGAACTCGGAGACAAAGAACATGCCCCCGGGCGACAGGTAATAGGGGTGCACCACGCGCGATGTCTCGAATTGCAAAAACTGATGCGACAAATCGGTCAGCAACTCAAATTCTCTCTGTAACCTGCCAGAGGTAGGAGACAGCGTGTCAATCTTCAGCGCATAATCCTGTTGTTTTCCCTTGACCCTGAGAACCATTCGCGTGTCGGAAAAATCATGTGACCGGTATACGCAGTCGAAGTGCAGCACTTCGTCAGTGGCATGTTGTCTGGAATACTCATCCACGCAAGAGGCCGCGCGTGCCCTTTCTATATCGGTAATCGGCAACATTGAAGCGAACGCACCATGCCTCGAATAACTTTTTGCTGTGATTACAGGATCGGAGTTCAGGCGCACTGTCAACGAGAAGAGCGGCGTTAGCTGTTTGTTGCGGCGGAGCCTCACAGTCCAGATATCTGAAAGTCGCAGGCTCGGAATTCTACGTGCGCAGCTAGATGTGTGACTTTCGCAACGGGAGAGACAAAAGCGGAAAAACAACCCTTGGGTGCCTCCACTTTCCGTGCGCCGGTTTCTAATGGTTCCTGTAAAAGGGCTAAGAAATATCAAATGACAATCAAAACAATGATGGCCGCAGTGATCGGCGGAGCGTTTCTTCTTTCAGGCTGCGCATATGACACCCCGGAATACCGGGCGGAAAAGGCAGAACAGAACAAGCGTGCATCTGCTGCTGACACAAAACTGGTGACTGCTGAGCTTGCTCCGTTGATCGATGTCTGTCTGGACGTTCTTGAAACGGGTCAGCCGGCCTCCAGCGACAAGATGGCGGCCCTGGGCTTTTCGAAGATGAACACATTAAGGGGAGAAGGGTACAAGAAAAAACGCGGCGATTCAGGCTGGGATAGGGTGAACGGCTCCAACACGATCTTGAGCTATCCCCCGAAAAAGAACTGGTGTCAGTTCTTAGTCGGGAATTTTTCCGGCTATCGCGAAGCATTTGTCTTTGTTGCCAATTCGCTCAATTCCAGGGGATACAAGCCGGTGGGCAATCCCAAAAAGGGCTTAAAATACCAAAAGGGTGATCAGGTGTATGTTGTGACAGGGGCTTACATAGGGCAAACCTACCAAACTGCAGTGACGATCTCCCGAGAGAACTGAATGATTTGACGGGAAAGCGGCAACCAATCTTGTGTAATTTACCCCTTGGAAACCCCGGCCATCTGCCCTAAAGAGGGCTGCGGAGTAAAGCGTGCGATTCGTCGTGCGCTTTATTTCGTTTCGTCCAAGACGGTGGGTGGGTCCATTCGGCCCCTTAATTCCCTGCCTGAGACGGGTAAGACCAAAGAATTCTGAGGGTCACGATCCTCGGGCGAGTTTTGGCCAATCCCGTAACAACGGACCTGAACGCCGGGGCGCAAGCCGCGGCAAATATGAGCCGGGGTGAGATATCATCCCAAACTTGGAGAGAACTGTGGATAGAGCCCAGAAAGAGAAAGTGGTCGAGGAACTCGGCCAAATCTTCGAAAGCTCTGGCGTCGTAGTGGTTTCGCACTACGCCGGTCTGACAGTTGCCGAGATGCAGGACCTGCGTTCGCGTGCGCGCGAAGCCGGAGGCTCCGTGCGTGTTGCCAAGAACAGGCTCGCCAAAATCGCCCTTGAGGGTAAGCCGTGTGAAAGCATGGCCGACCTGCTGACAGGGATGACCGTTCTGACCTATTCCGAGGACCCCGTGGCAGCAGCCAAGGTGGCCGAGGACTTCGCCAAGGATAACAAGAATTTTGAAATCCTCGGCGGTGCAATGGGTGAGAACGCTCTGGACCGCAAAGGCGTCGAAACAGTTTCGAAAATGCCGTCCCGCGATGAGCTTATTGCCTCGATCGTTGGCTGCATTGGCGCACCTGCTTCGAACATCGCCGGCGCGATTGGCGCACCTGCAAGCAACATCGCAAGCATCCTTTCCACCATCGAAGAGAAGGCGGAAGCTGCGTAAGCGGTTGGCACTGAATGATCTGCGTGGGGCATTTGCCCTGACGTTGGAACACACACTGTAAAACGGAAAGAGCTAATACAATGGCTGATCTGAAAGCACTCGCAGAAAGCATCGTGGGTCTGACCCTGCTGGAAGCACAAGAACTGAAAACCATCCTCAAAGACGAATATGGCATCGAGCCCGCAGCTGGCGGCGCAGTTGTCATGGCAGCCGGTGGCGACGCCGGTGGCGCAGCTGAGGAAGAAAAAACCGAATTCGACGTCGTTCTGAAGAACGCCGGCGCTTCGAAAATCAACGTGATCAAAGAAGTTCGCGGCATCACCGGTCTGGGCCTGAAAGAAGCCAAAGAGCTGGTCGAAGCTGGCGGCAAGATCAAAGAAGGCGTGTCGAAAGACGAAGCCGAAGAAGTCAAAGGCAAGCTGGAAGCAGCTGGCGCCGAAGTCGAGCTGGCCTAAGCCATTCGACAGGTGCATCGCTGATGTGCCGAAAAATTTGGCTGGGTCCGGAGAAATCCGGGTCCAGCCGAACCTGTCTTAGAAAGGGCCTCATGGGTTGGGGCGTTTTCTAAGACGCGGTTCGCGGATCGGGAGGCTGCCTTCGGGATGGTGGCCATGAATTGATCCGGACGTGTCGTCTCGAATGTGCAAGGCGCCGGGGCCCGACGGTGTCTTTGCCCGCTGAGAACATCGAAAGGTGACATCTGACATGGCTCAAACGTTCCTTGGCCAGAA
Organism: Ruegeria sp. YTSC199; assembly: GCF_059609725.1. NCBI lineage: Bacteria > Pseudomonadati > Pseudomonadota > Alphaproteobacteria > Rhodobacterales > Roseobacteraceae > Ruegeria > Ruegeria sp. YTSC199. Next base: position 20,127 of record NZ_JBXWMF010000025.1, on the reverse strand, counting down.
ACGTCTTCGTAAATATTACGGCAAAATCCGCGAAGTGCTGGAGATGCCGAACCTCATTGAGGTCCAGAAATCTTCTTATGATCTTTTCCTGCGCTCCGGCGATGCAGAGCAGCCCACTGACGGCGAAGGCATCAAAGGCGTGTTCCAGTCGGTTTTCCCGATCAAGGATTTCAACGAAACCTCCGTTCTGGAGTTCGTGAAATACGATCTGGAAAAACCCAAATACGACGTCGAAGAATGCATGCAGCGCGACATGACCTACAGCGCGCCGCTGAAGGTCACTCTGCGTCTGATCGTGTTTGATGTCGACGAGGACACCGGCGCCAAGTCGGTCAAGGACATCAAGGAACAGGACGTGTTCATGGGCGACATGCCCCTGATGACGCCGAACGGGACGTTCATCGTGAACGGTACCGAGCGTGTGATCGTGTCCCAGATGCACCGTTCGCCCGGTGTGTTCTTTGACCACGACAAGGGCAAGACCCATTCATCAGGCAAGTTGCTGTTTGCCTGCCGCATCATCCCGTATCGCGGCAGCTGGCTGGACTTTGAGTTCGACGCCAAGGACATCGTGTTCGCCCGTATCGACCGTCGCCGTAAACTGCCTGTGACAACCCTGCTGTATGCGCTGGGTCTGGATCAGGAAGCGATCATGGACGCCTACTACAATACGGTGTCCTACAAGCTGGACAAGAAGAAGGGCTGGATTGCGCCGTTCTTCCCCGAGCGTGTTCGCGGTACACGCCCGACCTATGATCTGATCGACGCGAAATCCGGAGAAGTCATTGCCGAAGCGGGTAAGAAAGTCACCCCGCGCGCGGTCAAGAAATTGATCGAAGAAGGCGTCGTTACCAACTTGTTGGTTCCCTTCGATCACATCGTCGGCAAGTTCGTCGCTAAGGACATCATCAACGAAGAAAACGGCGCGATCTATGTCGAAGCCGGTGATGAGTTGACCCTGGAATACGACAAGGACGGCGAACTGATCGGTGGCACCGTCAAGGAACTGATCGATGCGGGTATCACCGACATCCCGGTTCTGGACATCGACAATGTCAATGTTGGCCCCTACATGCGCAACACCATGGCTCAGGACAAAAACCTGAACCGTGAAAGCGCACTGATGGACATCTACCGCGTGATGCGTCCGGGTGAACCGCCCACCGTCGAGGCTGCGTCGGCCCTGTTTGACACGCTGTTCTTCGACAGCGAGCGCTATGACTTGTCTGCTGTTGGCCGCGTGAAGATGAACATGCGCCTGGCTCTGGACGCGCCCGACACCCTGCGCACCCTGCGCCGCGAAGACATCGTGGCCTGCATCAAGGCGCTGGTGGAACTGCGTGACGGCAAAGGCGACGTGGACGATATCGACCACCTCGGCAACCGTCGTGTGCGTTCGGTCGGCGAACTGATGGAAAACCAGTACCGCGTCGGCCTGCTGCGCATGGAGCGCGCGATCAAAGAGCGTATGTCGTCGGTCGAGATTGACACTGTCATGCCGCAGGACCTGATCAACGCGAAACCGGCCGCGGCTGCTGTCCGCGAGTTCTTTGGCTCGTCGCAGCTGTCGCAGTTCATGGACCAGACCAACCCGCTGTCGGAAGTCACCCACAAACGCCGTCTTTCGGCGCTTGGCCCGGGTGGTTTGACGCGTGAGCGTGCGGGCTTTGAGGTGCGTGACGTGCACCCGACCCACTATGGTCGGATGTGCCCGATTGAAACGCCGGAAGGTCCGAACATCGGTCTGATCAACTCGCTGGCCACCTTTGCTCGCGTGAACAAGTACGGCTTTATCGAAACACCTTACCGCGTCGTCAAAGAGCGTCAGGTGACCGATGAGGTTCACTACATGTCCGCGACCGAGGAAATGCGGCATACCGTGGCGCAGGCCAACGCGCAGCTGGACGAAAGCGGCAAGTTCAAGAACGATCTGGTCTCGACCCGTCAGTCCGGGGATTACACCCTTGCGCCGTCCGAAAACGTGGACCTGATTGACGTGTCGCCGAAACAGCTGGTGTCTGTTGCCGCATCGCTGATCCCGTTCCTTGAAAATGACGACGCCAACCGCGCTCTGATGGGCTCGAACATGCAACGTCAGGCGGTTCCGCTGCTGCGGGCCGAGGCGCCGCTGGTCGGTACCGGGATCGAGGAAAAGGTTGCGATCGACTCTGGTGCTGCGATCCAGGCGAAACGTGCCGGTATCATCGACCAGGTCGATGCCCAGCGTATCGTTATCCGCGCCACTGAAGATCTGGAACTGGGCGACGCTGGTGTGGACATCTACCGTCTGCGCAAATTCCAGCGGTCGAACCAGAACACCTGCATCAACCAGCGTCCGCTGATCAAGGTGGGTGACACCGTCCAGAAGGGCGAGGTCATTGCCGATGGTCCGTCGACCGATATGGGTGAACTGGCCCTTGGTAAGAACGTGGTCGTCGCGTTCATGCCGTGGAACGGCTACAACTACGAAGACTCGATCCTGATTTCCGAGCGTATCGCGCGTGACGACGTCTTTACCTCGGTCCATATCGAGGAATTCGAAGTCGCCGCCCGTGATACAAAGCTGGGTCCGGAAGAGATCACCCGCGACATTCCGAACGTCGGTGAAGAAGCGCTGCGCAACCTCGACGAGGCGGGCATCGTTTACATCGGTGCGGATGTCGAGCCGGGCGATATTCTGGTCGGCAAGATCACTCCGAAGGGCGAAAGCCCGATGACCCCGGAAGAAAAGCTGCTGCGCGCCATCTTTGGTGAAAAAGCATCTGACGTGCGCGATACCTCGCTGCGCGTGAAGCCGGGCGATTACGGTACGGTCGTTGAGGTTCGTGTCTTCAACCGTCACGGCGTCGAAAAAGACGAGCGTGCGCTGCAGATCGAGCGTGAGGAAGTCGAACGTCTGGCCCGTGACCGGGACGACGAGCTGGCGATCCTTGACCGCAACATCTATGCGCGTCTGCAGGGCCTGATCCTGGGTAAAACCGCTGTCAAAGGCCCGAAAGGCGTCAAGCCAGGCTCGGTGATCACCGAGGATCTGCTGGAAACCCTGACCCGTGGTCAGTGGTGGCAGCTGGCGCTGGAAGGCGAGCAGGACGCACAGATCGTTGAGGCTCTGAACGAGCAGTACGAAGTGCAAAAGCGTGCTCTGGACGCCCGTTTTGAGGACAAGGTCGAGAAAGTCCGACGTGGCGACGACCTGCCGCCGGGCGTGATGAAGATGGTCAAAGTCTTCATCGCCGTTAAGCGCAAGCTGCAGCCGGGCGACAAGATGGCCGGTCGTCACGGGAACAAAGGTGTGATCTCCAAGGTTGTTCCGATGGAAGACATGCCGTTCCTGGCCGATGGTACTCCGGTTGACTTCTGTCTGAACCCGCTGGGTGTGCCTTCGCGTATGAACGTTGGTCAGATCCTTGAGACCCACATGGGTTGGGCCGCACGCGGTCTGGGTCTGAACATCGACGACGCTCTGGGTGAATACCGCCGGTCCGGCGACCTGACCCCGGTTCGCGAAGCGATGAAGCTGGCTTATGGCGAGAATGTCTATGAAGAAGGCATCACCGGTCTGGACGAGGATGGCCTGATCGAGGCTGCGGGCAACGTGACCCGCGGTGTTCCGATCGCTACCCCGGTCTTCGACGGTGCCAAAGAGGCTGACGTCAACGACGCGCTGGTGCGTGCTGGCTTCTCGGAAAGCGGTCAGTCGGTTCTGTTCGACGGTCGTACCGGTGAGCAATTCGCGCGTCCGGTGACCGTGGGCATCAAATACCTGCTGAAACTGCACCACCTTGTGGACGACAAGATCCACGCGCGTTCGACCGGGCCGTACAGCCTGGTTACCCAGCAGCCGCTGGGTGGTAAGGCGCAGTTCGGTGGTCAGCGCTTTGGTGAGATGGAGGTCTGGGCTCTGGAAGCTTACGGTGCCGCCTACACCCTGCAGGAGATGCTCACCGTGAAATCGGATGACGTCGCCGGCCGGACCAAGGTCTATGAATCGATCGTCAAGGGCGAGGATAACTTTGAAGCGGGCGTACCAGAATCGTTCAACGTTCTGGTTAAAGAAGTCCGTGGCCTCGGCCTGAATATGGAACTCCTGGATGCGGAGGTTGAGGAGTGAGGATAATAGTTAGCTCTGCTACTGCCTCGCTTGTCGCAACAGCCGCGCTTGGGGCTTGTAGCTGGACTGTTAGCTCCACGGTTGACAAAGTCACCGTGGAGCCGACGGACGAACAATTGCTTGCTGAGCGAAAGTTTTCCACTCGGTCTGGGCCGGTCCATGCGTTTACTTATGAAGTAAACGAGGATGATGGCAGAACCACAAAGCTGGTGTCCACTGACCCGGACGCCCCGCGCTGCGAAGTTGCCCGGCCCGTCGAGCGTCCTAAATGGCGTGAGGTGCGCCTAACCGATACCGGAGAGAGAATGCGGCCGAAAGACTATCACCGCTCTGTCTTCTATGAATGTATTGAGCCTGGAAAGGTTGTCCAATGAACCAGGAAATCACCAACAACCCGTTCAACCCGCTGACGCCCCCGAAGGTTTTCGACGAGATCAAGGTCTCGCTGGCGTCACCCGAGCGGATCCTGTCTTGGTCCTATGGCGAGATCAAGAAGCCCGAAACCATCAACTACCGGACGTTCAAGCCCGAGCGTGACGGTCTGTTCTGCGCGCGTATCTTTGGCCCGATCAAAGACTACGAATGCCTGTGTGGCAAATATAAGCGGATGAAGTATCGCGGCGTTGTCTGCGAGAAATGCGGTGTGGAAGTCACCCTGCAAAAAGTCCGCCGCGAGCGTATGGGCCACATCGAACTGGCCGCGCCTGTTGCACACATCTGGTTCCTGAAATCGCTGCCGTCCCGCATCGGTCTGATGCTGGACATGACGCTGCGCGATCTGGAACGCGTTCTGTACTTTGAAAACTACGTCGTCATCGAGCCCGGTCTGACCGACCTGACCTATGGCCAGATGCTGACCGAAGAAGAGTACATGGACGCGCAGGATGCCTATGGCATGGACGCGTTCACCGCGAATATCGGTGCCGAAGCCATTCGTGAGATGCTGGCCCAGATCGATCTGGAAGCCGAAGCCGAGCAGCTGCGCGCTGATCTGGCCGAAGCAACCGGCGAGCTGAAGCCCAAGAAGATCATCAAGCGTCTGAAGGTAGTTGAGTCCTTCCTCGAGTCGGGCAACCGGCCTGAGTGGATGGTTATGACCGTGATCCCGGTCATTCCGCCGGAACTGCGTCCGCTGGTTCCGCTGGATGGTGGCCGTTTCGCGACTTCGGATCTGAACGATCTGTATCGCCGCGTCATCAACCGGAACAACCGTCTGAAGCGTCTGATCGAACTGCGCGCGCCTGACATCATCGTCCGCAACGAAAAGCGGATGCTGCAGGAATCCGTGGATGCGCTATTCGACAACGGCCGCCGTGGCCGCGTGATCACCGGCGCCAACAAGCGTCCGCTGAAATCGCTGTCGGACATGCTGAAAGGTAAGCAGGGTCGTTTCCGTCAGAACCTTCTGGGGAAACGCGTCGACTTCTCGGGCCGTTCGGTCATCGTGACCGGTCCGGAACTCAAGCTGCACCAGTGTGGTCTGCCGAAGAAGATGGCGCTGGAACTGTTCAAGCCGTTCATCTATTCGCGCCTTGAAGCCAAGGGTCTGTCTTCGACCGTGAAACAGGCGAAGAAACTGGTCGAGAAAGAGCGTCCCGAAGTGTGGGATATCCTCGACGAGGTGATCCGCGAACACCCTGTCATGCTGAACCGTGCGCCAACGCTGCACCGTTTGGGCATTCAGGCGTTCGAGCCGGTTCTGATCGAAGGTAAAGCCATCCAGCTGCACCCGTTGGTCTGTTCGGCCTTTAACGCCGACTTCGACGGTGACCAGATGGCCGTTCACGTTCCGCTGAGCCTTGAGGCCCAGCTGGAAGCCCGTGTTCTGATGATGTCGACGAACAACGTTCTGTCGCCTGCAAACGGCGCGCCGATCATCGTTCCGTCGCAGGATATGATCCTGGGTCTCTACTATGTGACCCTGGAACGCGAAGGCATGCCGGGCGAAGGCAAGGTGTTCGGTTCGATCGACGAAGTTCAGCACGCGCTGGATTCCGGCGAAGTGCACCTGCACACCAAGATCACCGCACGGATCACGCAGATCGACGAAGAAGGCAACGAAGTTCAGAAGCGTTACGAGACCACTCCGGGCCGTCTGCGTCTGGGTGCCTTGCTGCCGATGAACAACAAGGCACCGTTCGAACTGGTCAACCGCTTGCTGCGGAAGAAAGAAGTGCAGCAGGTCATCGACACCGTCTATCGCTACTGCGGTCAGAAAGAGTCGGTTATCTTCTGTGACCAGATCATGTCGATGGGCTTCAAAGAGGCGTTCAAGGCGGGCATCTCGTTCGGCAAAGACGACATGGTTATTCCGGATGACAAATGGGGCATCGTTGATGACACCCGCGGTCAGGTGAAGGACTTTGAACAGCAGTACATGGACGGCCTGATCACTCAGGGCGAAAAGTACAACAAAGTCGTCGATGCCTGGTCGAAGTGTAACGACCGTGTTACTGAGGCGATGATGAGCACCATCTCATCATCGGATCGGGCCGCGGATGGCTCCGAACAGGAACCGAACTCGGTCTACATGATGGCCCACTCGGGTGCGCGTGGCTCGGTCACTCAGATGAAACAGCTGGGCGGTATGCGCGGCCTGATGGCCAAGCCGAACGGTGACATCATCGAGACGCCGATCATCTCGAACTTCAAGGAAGGCCTGACCGTTCTCGAGTACTTCAACTCGACCCACGGTGCCCGTAAGGGTCTGTCGGATACCGCTCTGAAGACGGCGAATTCGGGTTACCTGACCCGTCGTCTGGTGGACGTCGCACAGGACTGCATCGTTCGTGAGATCGACTGTGGCACCGAGCGTGCGATCACGGCCGAAGCTGCCGTCAACGACGGTGAGGTTGTTGCCTCGCTGGCCGAACGTGTGCTGGGCCGCGTCTCTGCCGATGACGTTCTGCGTCCGGGCACGGACGAGGTTCTGGTCGCTGCAGGCCAGCTGATCGACGAACGTATGGCTGACATGATTGACGAGGCCGCCGTTGCGTCGATGCGCATCCGTTCGCCTCTGACCTGTGAGTCTGAGGAAGGGGTCTGTGCCACCTGTTACGGTCGTGACCTTGCACGCGGTACCATGGTTAACACGGGTGAGGCAGTCGGCATCATCGCCGCCCAGTCCATCGGTGAACCCGGTACGCAGCTGACGATGCGGACCTTCCACATCGGTGGTGTTGCGCAAGGTGGTCAGCAGTCGTTCCAGGAAGCCAGCCAGGACGGTGTTGTTTCCTTCGAGAACCCGCAGATTCTGGTCAACTCGGCAGGCGAAAGTCTGGTGATGGGTCGGAACATGAAGCTGGTGATCAAGGACGAGCACGGCGAAGAGCGTGCCAGCCACAAGCTGGGCTATGGCTCCAAGCTGTTCGTCAAGGACGGCACCAAGGTGGCCCGCGGCGATAAGCTGTTCGAATGGGATCCCTACACCCTGCCGATCATCGCCGAGAAAGCCGGTACCGCGAAATATGTCGACCTTGTTTCGGGCCTTGCTGTCCGCGACGAGACTGACGAAGCAACCGGCATGACCCAGAAGATCGTGGTCGACTGGCGCGCCGCCCCCAAAGGCAGCGACCTGAAGCCCGAGATCATTCTGGTCGGTGAAGATGGCGAGCCGGTCCGCAACGATGCGGGCAACCCGGTTCACTATCCGATGTCGGTGGACGCGATCCTGTCGGTCGAAGACGGCCAGCAGATCGAAGCCGGTGACGTTGTCGCGCGTATCCCGCGTGAAGGCGCCAAGACCAAGGACATCACCGGTGGTCTGCCGCGGGTGGCCGAACTGTTCGAAGCCCGTCGTCCGAAAGATCACGCGATCATCGCAGAAGCCGATGGTTACGTGCGCTTTGGTCGCGACTACAAGAACAAGCGCCGCATCAGCATCGAACCGGCTGACGAGTCCATGGAGACCATCGAATACATGGTACCCAAGGGCAAGCACATCCCGGTCGCCGAAGGGGACTTCATCCAGAAGGGTGAATACCTGATGGACGGTAACCCGGCACCGCATGACATCCTGTCCATCATGGGTGTCGAAGCGCTGGCGGATTACATGATCGACGAGGTGCAGGACGTGTATCGTCTGCAGGGCGTGAAGATCAACGACAAGCACATCGAGGTCATCGTGCGCCAGATGCTGCAGAAGTGGGAGATCCTGGATTCTGGCGACACCACCCTGCTGAAAGGCGAACATGTCGACAAGCAGGAGTTCGACGCGGCCAACGAGAAGACGATCTCTCGTGGTGGCCGTCCGGCACAGGGTGAGCCGATCCTTCTGGGGATCACCAAAGCCTCGCTGCAGACGCGTTCGTTCATCTCGGCGGCGTCGTTCCAGGAAACCACCCGCGTGCTGACCGAAGCGTCGGTACAGGGCAAGAAGGACAAGCTGGTCGGCCTGAAAGAGAACGTCATCGTTGGCCGCCTGATCCCCGCCGGTACCGGTGGTGCGACACAGGCCGTGCGTCAGGTTGCCCAGTCGCGCGACAACGTCGTGATCGAAGCCCGCCGCGAAGAGGCCGAAGCGGCCGCTGCCCTGGCTGCGCCGATGATGGACGACGACATGGTCGGCGACGAACTGGACGTTCTGGTGGAAACCCCGGAAAGCCGCGAGTAAGTTTCGTCACAAGCAAAAAGAGGCCCCGCGATAGATATCGCGGGGCCTCTTTTTATTGGACTAGTCAATAACTGCTTCGAGCCCAAAGCGGATATACGCGCAATAAATAAAGCACTCGACTGTATCGAAATCTCAAATCAAAAAGGTGTTTTAGCGTGATTTGCGTGTGAGTGTTGAGGTTTCATCAATTTTTGCAGTTCGACGACGCGCAATCTCCTGTCGAATTATGCCTATGTGCAAACGTGCATCATATGCTCCCTGGCGATATGCGAGCGGCAGATTCAGATTTGCAAGGGCCGTGTCCACTTCTTCGATATCTTTGGCGACCTCTTCTACCTCAGTTGAGGTCTGTGCTTTGCTGAGTTCCTCCTCAAGCGCCGCGATGCGCTGATAAAAACGCCAGACCCGGCGCTTTTGAAACCACACGTAGCTGGACGGGACGATCCGCAGGAACGGTACTAAGAACAACAAAGGCAACAGCAATAACAGTACGCTACCAAACTGCGCTGCGATCCAATATGGCAAGACGCCATGCAAAAAGTTTGGCCCAGAGGTTATGAGTTCTGTGGCAATTTTGTTTAGTGGTACAGGTGGTGAAGCTGTGTTTGGATACTCGCGCGCGCTTTGCAAAATATTAGGTTCGCTATGAATGCTCTTTGCTGCATTCACTAACCTATCGGTTACTGCAGGGTGCAGATCGGATGCGGAGATAAGTGAAGCCCTCAATGCTAAGATCTTAACATCCTCTGGTGGTCTCGGAGGGTCTAACGTGATTGACCCTGCCGGTACAGTTACCGAATTCGCTCCTGAAAGCTTCAATGTAAGGGCATCGACCAAAGCCATAGGGACGAAAATGATTTCTGGATCAAAAATTGCGTCCATAAGGTAAGGTGCATCGAGTGGAGCGACAAACAACGCTGCATCCGCTTCGTTGGCAAACAACGCCTCTATTGCATCATTGCCTCCGGCATCGACGAGGTTTATGCCGACATTTTGCAACTCGGCGGCCTCAATTAGCGCTAAAGCGGCGGCGCGAGTACCGGACGCCTTGGTTCCTGCAGCTAAGCGAATGTCTCCCCATTCTCCTGCATTGGCCCCGACTGGACTAGACTTTCCGCGGAACACCACCATCGGTTCAAGAAAAATGGCGCCCAAAGACTGTAAGTTTTCGTCCTGAGGTATTTCCAGACCACCTTGAACAAATGCGGCATCCACTTCGCCAGAAACAAGTTTCTGAATGTTCTCAACGGACCCCTCGGTTTCAACTAAAATTACCTGAATACCGTCGCGCGCAAGTTCTGCTTTGTAGAGTTGTCCAACTTGCCAATATCCGCCTCCGCTTATGCCAGCAGCAAGCTTAATACTGTTGGGCGGTTTCAAGCCAAAGATCAGAAAAACAAGCAAACCGATAAACATAATCGGAAAGAGAATGAAAAGAACTAAGCGCATTTATTCTCACATTCAGATGATCGTAATCATTTATTCGTTCTCATTTGATAGCAATCTTTTTGCCAACGAGAAACCGATCAAAGTGAGTAGCACTCGAAAGTTCGAGTTCTTCTGTTCAAGTATCCCTGAATATTTTGTGGGTAGCGCAAAGAACCAAGAGCACTTGAACGAGGTTGAAATCAAAAACTGGCCGCCGCAGCAACAGTTTATCCTATGATAAACTCGAAGTTTAGTTTTGTCTTTGTCGTCGGCAATGTCCGCGTCTTGCTCATTGCCTGACAGAACTTCGCCGCGCCCGGTATGAATGACCGCTCTTCACGCTGCTTCGCCGCGCCGCCGATGACGCGCTCGCGGCAATATCTGTGCTGCGAGCGCACGCAGCACGAAACCGCGATGACCGGGTTGGGCTCGCACCGGACCTTCTCTGCGACAAGCTCGAATTGTTAGAATGAACCCAAATCGGACATTCTGATGCCGCGAAAACCAGACGCTACTGAGTGCAACTAGATGAATGTGACATCAGTTGGAAATACCAACAGCGCTGTGTTGTTAAGATCGTCACGTCATTCAAATAGCCCGAAAATTAGACGTTTCCTCTGAAGGTATCATCAAACCGAGTTCGAATAACTTGAAAACTCTGAATTGATCGTCAAACTTCTCGAATGAGTGAATATTTTGATGAAATGCTCAACGGCGATGGATCACTCAGAGGTCCATATGAAGAGATCGGCCGTTGGTTCAATGCTGAAGACGTATCACGGTTGAGGGCCAAACAGCGCGAAGCCGAAAAAGTTTTTAGGCTGACGGGCATCACTTTTAACGTCTACGGCAAAGCCGAAGCTGAGGAACGGTTGATACCGTTTGATATCCTGCCGCGAGTCATTTCTGCGCGAGAGTGGCAGCGGCTGGAACGCGGTATCGAACAACGGGTGCGGGCAATCAACGCATTTCTCCATGACATATACCACCGTCAGGAAATTGTCCGCGCCGGTCGTGTGCCGTCTGAGTTGGTAGCCGGAAACGAAGCGTTCCTGCCGCAGATGCTTGGCGTGTCCCCACCCGGTCAGGTTTATACGCATATTGTTGGTGTCGATTTAGTGCGAACCGGACCGGACGAGTTTTTCGTGCTGGAAGACAATGCGCGCACTCCGTCCGGAGTAAGTTATATGCTCGAAAACCGGGAAACGATGCTGAAGATGTTTCCCGAACTGTTCAGCGCCACAAATGTTCGCAATGTTTCCGACTATCCGCGCAATTTAAGGCGGTCTCTCGCGGCCAGCGCTCCAGCTTGCGCGGACGGAGAACCCACTGTAGCTGTATTGACTCCGGGCATCTATAATTCGGCCTATTATGAACATGCATTCCTTGCAGATCAGATGGCGGTGGAACTGGTCGAAGGGCACGACCTGCGGGTTGTCGACGGGCGCGTTTGCATGCGTACTACCCGTGGCTACAAGCCTATCGATGTTTTGTATCGCAGGGTCGATGACGACTTCCTGGATCCTCTGAATTTCAACCCTGACAGCGCCCTAGGTGTTCCTGGCATTCTGGATGTCTACCGCGCAGGGGGTATCACTATTGCTAACGCGCCGGGAACAGGCATCGCGGATGACAAGGCAATCTACTCGTACATGCCTGAGATCATTGAATTCTACACGGGTGAAAAGCCCCTGCTTAAAAATGTACCCACCTGGCGTTGCAGCGATCCGGAGTCTCTGTCCTATGTGCTGGATAACCTGTCCGACCTTGTGGTTAAGGAAGTACATGGGTCAGGCGGCTACGGCATGTTGATTGGCCCCACGGCCAGCAAGAAAGAAATTTCGGCTTTCCGCGACAAGCTCAAATCGCGGCCAGCGAACTATATTGCTCAGCCGACGCTGGCACTCTCGACGGTTCCAATCTTCGCGCGCTCGGGCCTTGCCCCCAGACATGTTGATTTGCGGCCGTTCGTTTTAGTTTCTCCCGAAGGGATCAAGATTACACCTGGCGGCCTGACCCGCGTAGCGATGAAGAAAGGGTCATTGGTCGTGAACTCAAGTCAGGGCGGTGGGACCAAAGACACTTGGGTTCTGGAGGATTGACCATGCTGGGAAAAACTGCCGGTGGGTTGTTCTGGATGTCCCGTTACCTGGAGCGAGCGGAAAACACGGCCAGGCTGCTTGAAACGGGTCAGCGGATGGCGTTGACCCGTACCAAGAACTCTGCCGAGGAATGGGGCTCGGTTCTGAAAACGGCTGGAGTTCTGAATGGGTACCACGCCAAGTACGATGACATTTCCAAAGACAATGCTGTCGATTGGGTGCTGCGCGACGCTGATAATTCATCCTCGATCAAGTCGGTCATCAAGCAAGCACGAGACAATGCGCGCCTTGTTCGAACCGCGCTGACCCATGATGTCTGGAGCGCCGTGAACTCCACTTGGATGCAGATTGATGAGGTTATGAAGCGTCGCGTGAATGAGCGGGATTTGCCTGCCACGCTGGAGCTTATTCGCCAACAGGCTGCTTTGGTCCGTGGCGCCACATTGGGAACCATGCTGCGCAATGACATTTTCGACTTCACTCGCATTGGTACGTTTGTCGAGCGGGCTGATAACACCGGGCGCATATTGGACGTGAAGTACTACGTTCTTCTGCCCACAGCCTTTTCAGTCGGTTCGTCACTGGACAACATCCAATGGGAAAGCATCCTCCGTTCCGTCGGTGCTGGTGGAGCGTATCGTATGACCCATGGGGAGAAAACACGGCCGTCTGATATTGCCCAGTTTCTGATCTTGGATCAGCGTATGCCTCGCAGCCTGCACTTTTGCTGCAGAAAGCTTCAGGAGAACTTGTCATACTTGAAGAAAGACTATGGCTTTGCCGGGCCTTCGTGCGAGGCCTCAAACGCTCTCTACGAGAAATACCTGGATCAGAAAATCTCGGATATCTTTGAACTTGGACTGCATGAGTACATTCAGGATTTTCTGACAGATCTCGGCAACTTAAGCCGTCAGATAGAAATCGATTATCGGTTCTACGAGTAGCCAATGAAACTGCACATTCGACACGAGACACGATACGATTACGACGCGCCAGTTCCCTTCGGGCTGCAGCAGCTGAGGAAGACACCAAAGTCATTCCGCAATCAGAACATTGTAAGTTGGAGTACCAAGATCTCCGGCGGGCGCAAAGAACTTACATTTGAAGACTACCACCGCAATACGGTGGAATTGATCAGTTTCGAACCAAATACCCAAAGCATCTCGTTGATCTCCGAAGGCGTTGTTGAGGTGGAAGACACACATGGCGTACTGGGGCGTCACGAAGGGTCGACACCATTGTGGCTATTTAAAAGAAGCACACCTCAGACAATGCCGGGGAAAGGGGTCGCCGATGTGGTAGGCGCGTTGCCAACAGGCGAACCACTTGAGCAGATGCATGCCCTGTCTGAAAGAATTCGAACACAGGTCGCGTACGAGGTTGGAAGTTCGCACCCGGGTTGGAGCGCAGAAGACGCTCTCAAAGCAGGGTGTGGCGTGTGTCAGGACCACGCGCATATTTTCATTACCTGCGCGCGGCAGATCGGAGTGCCGGCACGCTATGTATCGGGTTACCTGATGATGAACGAAACGGAACTACAGGACGCGACCCATGCCTGGGCCGAAGTGCATTTGGATGGGTTGGGGTGGGTCGGGTTTGACGTTTCAAACGGGATTTCACCTGACGATCGATACGTACGCGTCGCGACCGGTCTGGACTATTCCCAATCTGCACCAGTAATAGGGAACAGAATAGGGACAGCGGGCGAGCAATTGGCAGTGCAGTTGCAGGTCGCACAGCAGTAACGGAGAATTTGATGACCTACGCTGTGGGCATGCGGCTGAACCGCGGTCTGGTTTTTATGTCCGATACGCGCACGAATGCAGGCGTTGATAATGTTTCGACCTTCAACAAGATGTTCAATTGGACAGTCGAAGGCGATCGGTCGATCACTATCCTAGCGGCTGGAAACCTGGCGACGACCCAGGCCACGATAAGCCTTCTGGAAGAGCGTACGAAAGCGCCCGCAGATCGTTCGCCATCGATTTTAGAAGCGCCTACCATGTTTCAAGTTGCACAACTGGTCGCGGCTACGCTGAATGATGTCATCGAGGAGCATGCCCGGTCCGGTCAGCAAGCAGACAGCGCCTTTCACGCGACACTCATTCTTGGAGGCCAGATCAATGGCGGCCGGTCTCGCCTGTTTCTGATCTACCCCGAAGGTAACTTTATCGAAGCCGGAGACGACACCCCGTTCTTTCAGATTGGAGAGACGAAATACGGCCGCCCAATTCTGGTGCGCGCCTATGATCCGGAAATGAGCTTTCCGGAAACAGTAAAGCTCCTGCTTGTCAGTTTCGATTCAACAATCAAGGCTAATTTATCTGTCGGAGCGCCGCTTGACCTGCTTCTTTATGATGAGGACAGCCTTGACGGTGGTACGCGGTCTAGGTTCGAACCCGACGATCAGTACTTTCGCACTATTTCCGAAGGGTGGGGCGACGCGTTGAAATCAGCCTTATCCAGACTTCCAGAATACAACCCAGAGCGAAAACTAAACTGTTGAACTTCGGCTTAGTCCACACAGTGGTCATTCGTTCGACCAGAACGCACTGTGTTGCAGTGAACTGAGGCTTGGTCACGAGACCCGTATTTTTACGAACCCGGCGTACCCTTCTGGTGAGGTGACATCCCAGACAGCGACGGCACCAATGTTGCGGGTGTTTAAGGACTGGACGTGTTTGAAATGACCCCAAATGTGAAAGGCGCGTTGCTGATGATGGGTAGCATGGCCGCCTTTACGATCAATGATGCGCTGATCAAGGCCGCAGGGGCAGAGATTCCGCTGTTCCAGATGGTTGCCATGCGCGGCGTTCTGGCCACGGTTCTGGTGTATCTGCTCGCACGCCGTCTTGGGGCGCTGCATCTGAATTTTCCGCGCCATGACAAGTGGCTGGTTGCGGCGCGATGTCTGGCCGAGCTAGCAGCGACGTTTTTCTTCCTGACTGCGCTGCTGCATATGCCGCTGGCCAATGTGACGGCGGTACTGCAGGCCTTGCCGCTGACCGTGACCCTGGGTGCGGTGGTGTTCTTCGGTGAACAGATCGGATGGCGGCGGGTTCTGGCGATTGCGCTGGGGTTCCTTGGAATGCTGCTGATCGTACGGCCGGGTCCCGAGGGGTTCAGTATCTATGCCATTTACGCGTTGATCGCGGTTGTGTCGGTCACCATCCGAGATTTGATCACGCGGCGTATGTCGATCCATGTGCCCTCGCTGGCGGTCACATTGGCGACCTCGTTGACAGTTACCGTCGCGGCGGGATGCGCCTCTCTCGCTTCGGGCTGGCAGCCGGTTTCGCCGGGCGCGGGGTTGATGGTCGCTTGTGCTGCGGTGTTCGTGCTGACCGGTTACCTGTGCAGTGTCATGGTCATGCGCATCGGAGATGTCGGCTTTGTCGCGCCGTTCCGCTATTCCAGCCTGATCTGGGCACTTGCCTTGGGCTGGTTGGTGTTCGGCGACTGGCCGGACTCGGTTACATTGCTCGGGGCGGCATTGGTCGTGGGGGCCGGGTTGTTCACGCTTTTCCGCGAACGGCACTCTCACACCGCATAGTGAGCCTGCCGGACCGCATCCTGTTCGATAGCAAAGCGAGCGATGAATTCGCCCTCCTGCTCGGGCGTCAGCGGAGATAATTCCGTGGTGCTGTTGCGGGCATGGGGTGAATCGTTGAACTGGTTCAGCGTACGCACCCACATCGGCGCGTCCGGGTAGCTGATCACCGGCATGAAGTTCCCGATGCGGTGATGGGCGAAATTCATAATCGTCTGCTCACAGCCGCCGCGTACATGCATGGCGAATCCGACGCCCAACAGAGGCCGAAAAACTTGTGCCGCCCGAATGCCGCCCGGGCCGAAACGGGCAAGGAACCCCTGATTAAAGTCGATGGCGACGGTTTTATTGTTCGCCATCAAACCTTCGCCCTCAACCGCGGCAATGCGCAGGCGTTCAACGAAATCCACCGAAACGGCATCGTCATCGTCGTGGCGGAACTGCAGGCACGGCGCGCCGGGGTTGTCGCGCGCGGCGTTGAGGACCTCTTTCATCACTTTGCGGTGTCGGGCAGGCGCGCGGGCGATGATCCGGACCTGTTTCATGCCAGAAGTCAGATCGTGTAGTCTGTCAAAAGCAGGTTTCGGCAGGCAATCTCCGATCACGATCAGGAACTGGAACTCCTCATCGGTCTGTTCCTTGAAACAGGGCAGGGTGGTGGTCTCGAACAGGCGGAACCGCTCTTCCAGACGGGCCGGGTTGTAAAGGTACCGGCGGCGTTCCTCAATCGTGTCATGTTCGACCTGGAAACCCCCGTGGGCGGGGTAGGAAAAGCGGCAAAGGCCTATGACTTGCATGAATCATCCATGGTGCAGATCGTTGCACAGACTATGCCCGTGCACTGGGGAACCCGCAACGGGCGGTCGTGCTGGAAATCCTCGCAGGGCCCTGATAAATCTCAGCGGACCGGTCAGTTGATCCCCTGATCGTGTGTGCTGTTGACACCCGGGCCGACTCCCCCTATTACCCGCCACATCTCGGTACTGGGGGCCGCCCCATAACCGATTCCAGTAATGAACTGGTCAAGGCCCGGACAATTTTGCAGTTCGCGCCCTCTGATAACAAACCGCGACGTTCACCTCGGAATGGGAACGCTCGCGGATTTTGCGCTTGTGGACGCATGAGTGCAGCAAATTTAACC
The DNA here is from genome assembly GCF_059609725.1 of Ruegeria sp. YTSC199. Classification (NCBI taxonomy): domain Bacteria; kingdom Pseudomonadati; phylum Pseudomonadota; class Alphaproteobacteria; order Rhodobacterales; family Roseobacteraceae; genus Ruegeria; species Ruegeria sp. YTSC199. The sequence continues at coordinate 3,183 of NZ_JBXWMF010000025.1, read as the reverse complement.
GCACGCAACCGCGTGCATGTCATGTGTGTTGCAAAACGGGGAAGAAACCGGAATGCCAACTATTCAACAGCTGATCCGCAAGCCGCGGCAGCCCAAAGTAAAACGCTCGAAGTCCATGCACCTGGAGCAGTGCCCGCAGAAGCGCGGCGTTTGCACCCGCGTGTACACCACCACGCCGAAGAAGCCGAACTCGGCTATGCGTAAGGTTGCCAAGGTGCGCCTGACCAACGGGTTCGAGGTCATCTCGTACATTCCCGGTGAAAGCCACAACCTGCAGGAACACTCGGTTGTTCTGATCCGTGGCGGCCGTGTAAAAGACCTTCCCGGTGTGCGTTACCACATCCTGCGCGGTGTTCTGGATACACAGGGCGTCAAAGACCGTAAGCAGCGTCGTTCGAAATACGGCGCGAAGCGTCCCAAGTAAGAAGGAGAGGCTGATATGTCACGTCGTCACGCCGCCGAAAAACGCGAAGTCCTGCCTGACGCCAAATTTGGCGACAAGGTACTGACCAAATTCATGAACAACCTGATGATCGACGGCAAAAAGTCGGTCGCAGAGCGCATCGTTTACAACGCGTTTGACCGCGTTGAGAACAAGATCAAGCGCGCTCCTGTCGAAGTGTTCCACGAAGCGCTCGACAACATCAAACCCTCTGTCGAGGTTCGCTCGCGCCGGGTTGGTGGTGCAACCTATCAGGTTCCGGTCGAAGTGCGCCCCGAGCGCCGCGAAGCACTGGCCATCCGCTGGCTGATCACTGCTGCGCGTGGCCGCAACGAAAACACCATGGAAGAACGCCTCGCCGGCGAGCTGCTGGACGCTGTACAGTCCCGTGGTACCGCCGTGAAGAAGCGTGAAGACACCCACAAGATGGCCGAGGCGAACAAAGCTTTCAGCCACTACCGTTGGTAATTCCAGAGGCTTATCAAAATGGCACGCGAATATACACTCAACCATTACCGTAACTTCGGTATCATGGCGCATATCGATGCAGGTAAAACCACCTGCTCGGAACGTATCCTGTATTACACTGGTAAATCCCACAACATCGGTGAGGTGCACGATGGTGCAGCCACCATGGACTGGATGGAGCAGGAGCAGGAACGCGGCATCACCATCACCTCGGCTGCGACAACCACCTTCTGGGAGCGCACCGAAGACGGTGTGACTGCTGACTCGCCCAAGCATCGCCTGAACATCATCGACACCCCCGGCCACGTTGACTTCACCATTGAAGTTGAACGTTCGCTGGCGGTTCTCGACGGTGCCGTTTGCGTTCTGGACGCTAACGCTGGTGTTGAGCCCCAAACCGAAACCGTGTGGCGTCAGGCTGACCGCTACAAGGTCCCGCGTATGGTGTTCGTCAACAAGATGGACAAGATCGGCGCTGACTTCTTCAACTGCGTTGCAATGATCGAAGACCGCACCGGTGCACGTGCTGTTCCGGTTGGTATTCCGATCGGCGCAGAAACCGAGTTGGAAGGTCTGATCGACCTGGTGACCATGGAAGAATGGCTGTGGCAGGGCGAAGACCTGGGCGCAAGCTGGGTTAAGGCACCGATCCGCGACAGCCTGAAAGACATGGCTGACGAATGGCGCGGTAAAATGATCGAAGCGGCCGTCGAAATGGACGACGATGCGATGATGGAATACCTGGAAGGCAACGAGCCCGACGTTCCAACTCTGCGCGCACTGCTGCGTAAAGGTACGCTGGAAATCGCGTTCGTTCCGGTTTTGGGTGGTTCGGCGTTTAAGAACAAAGGGGTTCAGCCACTGCTCAACGCTGTGATCGACTATCTGCCCAGCCCGCTGGACGTTGTTGATTACATGGGCTTCAAACCCGGCGACGAAGACGAAGTTCGTGACATCGCACGTCGTGCCGATGACGACATGGCCTTCTCCGGCCTGGCGTTCAAAATCATGAACGACCCGTTTGTTGGTTCGCTGACCTTCACCCGGATCTACTCGGGCACCATGAACAAGGGTGACTCGATCCTGAACTCGACCAAAGGTAAGAAAGAGCGCATCGGTCGTATGATGATGATGCACTCGAACAACCGGGAAGAGATCGAAGAAGCGTTTGCAGGCGACATCATCGCGCTGGCGGGTCTGAAAGACACCACCACCGGTGACACGCTGTGTGATGCGAAGGATCCGGTGGTTCTGGAAACCATGACCTTCCCCGATCCGGTGATCGAGATTGCGGTTGAGCCCAAAACCAAGGGCGACCAGGAGAAGATGTCCCAAGGTCTGGCTCGTCTGGCCGCCGAAGACCCGTCCTTCCGCGTGGAAACTGACCTGGAATCCGGTCAGACCATCATGAAGGGCATGGGCGAACTTCACCTGGACATCCTGGTTGACCGTCTGAAGCGCGAATTCAAAGTCGAGGCGAACATCGGTGCACCGCAGGTGGCATACCGTGAAACCATCTCGATGCCGGTTGAGCACACCTACACCCACAAGAAACAGTCGGGTGGTTCGGGTCAGTTCGCGGAAGTCAAGCTGGAGATCCAGCCGACCGAAGCTGGCGAAGGTTATTCGTTCGAAAGCCGCATCGTTGGTGGTGCCGTTCCGAAGGAATACATTCCCGGTGTTGAAAAAGGCATCAACTCGGTTATGGATAGCGGCCCGCTGGCTGGCTTCCCTGTGATCGACTTCAAGGTTGCCCTGCTGGACGGTAAGTTCCACGACGTTGACTCGAGCGTTCTGGCGTTCGAAATCGCATCGCGGATGTGTATGCGTGAAGGCATGCGCAAAGCCGGCGCGAAGCTGCTGGAACCGATCATGAAGGTCGAAGTGATCACCCCGGAAGAATACACCGGCGGTATCATCGGCGATCTGACCTCGCGTCGGGGCCAGGTGTCTGGACAAGAGCCGCGCGGCAACGCAATCGCGATCGACGCGTTTGTTCCGCTGGCGAATATGTTCGGCTACATCAACACCCTGCGTTCGATGTCGTCGGGCCGTGCCCAGTTCACCATGCAGTTCGACCACTACGATCCGGTTCCGCAGAATATCTCGGACGAGATTCAGGCGAAATACGCATAAGCGAAGATTTGAGGGAGCGCGGGTAACGCGCTCCCTTCATTACCGAAAAAGGAGGCCATCATGGCAAAGGAAAAGTTTGAGCGTAATAAGCCGCACGTCAACATCGGCACGATTGGCCACGTTGACCACGGCAAGAC